>NZ_SDLI01000006.1:300000-381685 GCF_004123195.1 Ammoniphilus sp. CFH 90114 | reverse complement strand
GTGGATCAGTGATGACCACCCCTACTCTCTTGTTTTATCTAAATGTCTACAAGTAAGGATCTCTATCGGAAATCTGTCAATATTCTATCATTTTCTTGCTAACCTTGGGGTTTTCTTATAGTATAAGTAAAAAATGGTAGATTTGATGCTTCAAAGCTCTTACTAGAATCTGAGATAAAGAGGTGAAAGTATGGCAATAGGGATTATTTCTCCTTATCCGGAGTTTACTGCTTACGCGGAACAGTTAGCTTTACAAATGAATCTGCCCATCGTTGTTCGGGAGGGGGCATTGCAAAGAGGACTCTATTATGCAAATCAACTCGTGGAGGATGATGGTGTTAATATAATCATTGGAAGGGGAGCTACAGCTGATTTTCTTGAACAGAAACTAGATATACCGGTTGTTAAAATCCACGTCAACAATTTCGACCTTCTTCGGGTATTTAAACAGGCGAATGAAAGTCAAAAGCCTATCGTTTTCATCGATCATTATGAAAACGATAACATATACGATATCTCGTTTATATCTGAGGTTCTTCAGGCGGAGATCATTGTTAAAAAATATCAAAATGAAAAAGATATTACGCAACATATTCATCGAATTGCCAAAGAATTTAACCCTGATGAGATTGTTATTGTGTGTACAGCGCAATGTATGGCTAGAACAGCTTCCCATTATGGAATTGAATCCTTTTTGGTAACCACACCGAGAGAAGCCATTGGGGAAGCTTTAATGAGAGCGAAAGAAACTTCAATCTTATATGAAAGAGAAAAATTGAGGCAGAGGCACCTTGAGGCCATTATCTCCTATGCATTCGACGGAGTTGTGGCGACGGATGAGGAAGGAAATATTTCTGTATTTAATGAGAGAGCCAGTCAAATCATTGGAATTAAGCCCGTAGATGTGATGGGGAGAAAACTGAGTTTGATGCAGCATCCCTTCTTGCGAAAGCTATACGGAAACGGGGAACAAGGTACTGAAAAGCTGATTACACTTGGGAAAACAAGTTATATCGTTAACCGAATTCCCATCGAAAACAGCACCAATAGCCTTGTGATCACGTTCCAAGAAACATCAAAAGTGATGCAATTGGAATCTCAATTAAGAAGTGAGTTGCATCATCGTCGGTTTTATGCCAAATATTCCTTTGATAACATTGTTTATCAAAGCGATATTATGAGAAATACCATTCAGCTAGCTAAAAAGTTTAGTGAAACAGAGAGCAATGTTCTTGTTATTGGGGAAAGCGGAACGGGTAAGGAATTATTTGCTCAAAGTGTTCATCAAGCCAGTCAGAGAAAAAGTGGTCCTTTTATTGCCATAAATTGTGCGGCATTGCCAGAAAGTCTATTAGAAAGCGAACTTTTTGGTTATGAAGAAGGGGCGTTTACTGGCGCACGCAAAGGAGGGAAGCCAGGCTTATTTGAAATGGCTCATGAAGGAACCTTATTTTTAGATGAAATCGGAGAGCTTCCCATTACTCTTCAAGCAAGACTACTACGTGTGCTTCAGGAAAAAGAGGTAATGCGGGTTGGGGGCGAAAGGATTATTCCCATTAATGTGAGAATTATTGCAGCTACGAACCGGGATTTAAAAAAGAGCATCAAGATTAATGAATTCCGGGAAGACCTCTATTTTCGCCTAAGTGTGCTTCAAATTAAGATTCCGCCATTGCGCGAGAGAAAACAGGATATTTTGCCACTTACGCAGGAATTAATGAGTCAGAAAAGCCATGGGCAGCTTCAGGTAGATAAAGAGATCAAAACCACCTTCTTGAACTATGACTGGCCGGGGAACGTAAGGGAATTAGAGAATGTCATAGAAAGAATAATAGCCGTAGGCCCAACATCTTCCTTGGAGATGACGAAGCTATTATTAGAGGACCAGATGGAATACGGTGACCTTGAAGCGCAAAAAATTGAAGTCAAGCTAGGAACACTAAAAGATATGGAAGAGCAAATCGTCCATAGTCTTTATCACCTGTATGAAGGAAATAAACAAGAACTAGCAGATGCTCTTGGGGTAAGTCGAACCACACTCTGGAAGAAAATCAAGGAAATGAACGTAATTTGATTTCTCTAAATGTTCAAATTGTAAACGTTTGCTGTTAAAGTTTTAAACATTTGCAACTTATCTATGTGGCAAAAGTGACCGTAATCGCTTATATCAACCTTCCTATAAAGTTGGCACAAGGATTGCATATATAAAAAGTGAAAATACAAAAGGAGGTAATGTAAATGGATCACTTTCTACATCCACAACAACCAGAGGAAGTAAATTTTGAAAAGGTAAAGTATGAGAAAAAAGATATGGTGGCAACGGTGACCATCAATCGTCCTGAAGTTCACAACTGCTTAAACTTTCAAACTCTGCGTGAAATGACGAGAGCGTTTGAACTAGCTTCATGGGATGATGAAGTTGGGGTTGTTGTTCTTACTGGTGCAGGCGACAAAGCATTTTGTACAGGGGCCGACATGAAGGAGCAAAATAATGAAATTCTTGATCGCCCAAGGAATTATTATAAATGGATGGGTGCGTTTATTGAAGCCCATGAGAAGTTAAAGAACATTGGAAAGCCTACTATTGCTAGACTGAATGGGATCACCGTTGGTGGGGGCAATGAGTTTAATATGAATTGTGACTTAGCCATTATGGCAGATCACGGATATATCAGGCAGGTTGGAAATTCACATGGAAGTGTTGCAGCAGGCGGTGCAACGCAATGGCTTCCTCTTATCGTAGGAGATCGCAGAGCAAGAGAGATTCTATGGTTAAATGAGGAAATCAGCCCTGAAAAAGCATTGGAGTGGGGTCTTGTTAATGAAGTGGTTCCATTAAGCCAACTTGACGATGCAGTAGATAATATGGCGAAGAAACTATTAAACAAGCTACCAGAATGTGTGCGATATACGAAAGAACAAACCAACTTCTGGCGCAACTTGTCCTTTAATTTAACAGTAGGCCATGCACGGGATTGGCTGTCTGTTCACACAGGAACCTATGAGACGTATGAGGCCATGAGGGCATTCAACGAGAAGAGAAAGCCAGACTACCGCAAATTAAGAGAACTAGCGGCTGCTGGAGGATCTTCAGAGCACTTATGGGGGGCCCCTATGACAAACTGTAATGAATGTGGCGCCAAGGATTTACCTGAGTCCTTCTCTCATTGTGGAGTATGTGGTGCACCATTGGCTAAGTAAAAAAAAGGGCCCCATCCTAAGGATGGGGCAAAATAGAAAATAGACATGTTTAATTGTAACAAAAAAAATATAGATTTGCGAGGGGACTAATGATGAAGATTTCTCGTTCCGAAGCGGTTGCCAATTGGTATAGTCGATATTTTCCGGATGCTTTTATCTTTGCTTTGATTCTAACCGTTATTGCTCTTATATTAGCGATAGTCTTCACTGAGAGTTCCCCTTTAGATGTCATGCAATATTGGTTTGATGGAATTCCTTGGCTATTCACCTTCGCCTTTCAGTTAATGTTCACTTACGCTGCGGCTCTCGTTCTGGTTGATACCCCAGCGGTTCAGCAGGGCATTAAGAAAATGGCCAAATTGATTAAGAGTCCCATGGCTGCCTATGTAACAACCAGTATTGTCGGTGCTCTGACCTCTTTTATTGGATGGTATATCGGTCCTGTTGTAACTGCCATCTTTGCTCGTGCAGTAGGAAAAGAGATTAAGGGAGTAGACTATCGATTAATCTCAGCAATTGCGTATTCTTCCTTTACGATCTCTTTAACAGGTATTTCAGGATCCATTCCGTTGCTTGTAGCGACTGAAGGAAAATTCACAGAGATGCTAGGCGGCATCATTACACTCGAGCAAACTACTTTCTCTATGGTCAATACCGTATCTGCTGTTGCTATCGTGGCTGTTACCACGTTAATCTTTATTTTTATAGCGAAAAACAAGAAGGAGATTGTCAATTTTGATGATCTAGCGATTCACCGCGATGAGGTTGCAGCCGGTTTAGAGACTGCTAAGGAAGAAGTTAGTACAAAGAAGAATACAGATGATACGTTTGCCACACGTGTAAACTCTTTTAGACCTATTATCCTCAGTGTTGGTTTAATTGGTTTCGTCTTCCTTTGCATCTATTTCTACCAGAAAGGCCTTGCAGGTTTAAATTTAAACTCGGTGGCTGTCATTGCTCTTGTGCTTGGATTCCTTGTCCAGAAGGATGCCATGGCCTATGCGGAATCATTCGCGCGCAATCTTGTATCAACAGCTTCGATCGGTATGCAATTTCCTTTATACGGGGGTATTGCTTCCGTACTTGCAGCTAGTGGATTGGCAGCTCAATTTACAGAAATGATTGTAAGCGCATCCACCCAGTTCACCTACCCTGTAATTGTTATGATTGTTTCGGGTATTCTCAATATGTTTGTTCCGTCAGCGGGATCACAGTTTACGGCGACAGCGCCTTTCTTAATACCTGCAGCACAAAGCCTAGGGGTTGAGATGCCACGGGCGGTTCTAGCGATTACTTATGGAGACATATGGACCAATCTCATTCAGCCGTTTTGGGCATTGCTCTACTTCCCGATTCTGGCAGCAGGTACGAGACTATCGGTAAGAGACTTTATGGGGTACTGCTTACCAACCTTTATTGCGGTTGGTATTATCTGGGCTCTTGCTCTAACGTTTCTTCCGTTGTAGACCTACCAAGATGTAAGAGGAAAGGAGAATAGCATGAGTATTCCTTATTATTATAAATCAATAGATTTTAACAAACTTGTTCAAGAATATGAGCCACCAATGGAATTTATGGAGGGTTCATGGAGATGGAATCGTGATCAGATTGAGAACACTCAATTTGTAAGATTAAAAGAGACGCTTGAAAAAGGATCGAAGATTCCATTCTTCCAAAAGCTTTGGAGTAAATTTGATTTCTCGCCAGATCATGTTCAGAGTCTCGATGATATCAGCAAAATCCCGATGTACACCATTGACGACATTCGGGAGAGCATTGAAAGACAGCCTCCGTTTGGAGATTATCAGAGCTATACCTTTGAAGATGGAAATCATACGCCATTAAGATTCTATACCAGCGGGGGAACCACCGGGACCCCCCGTCCTACTATCTACTCTCAATGGGATCGAGAAGTTGGAGCCATTCTAAGTGCTAGAACGTTCTACATGCATGGAATCCGGCCAGGTGATGCAGTGCTTAATTCATGGGCTTATTCTACACATAATGCCGCTTGGATTATGGATCACGGGTTATGGCACTGGCTTGGGTGTATCCCAATTACCACGGGTACCGGTAATGTGACTCCAACAGAAAAACAGGTGGAATTGGCTAGAACATTCGGTGCTAGGTCTATACTGGCCACATCGGATTACTTGCTCCATATTGCCGATACCGCCCAGAAAATGGGTTACGATTTAAAAGAGGACTTTCAATTCAAAACGTTGTCTGCATTTGGGAATACGGAACCGGTGAAGAAAGTATACAATTGCCCCGTTTATGATTCTTATGCGTTCCATGAAGTTCAGTATGTAGCTGCTGAATGCCCAGCACATAAAGGTCTACATATCTTTGAGGATGCATTTATCGTGGAAGTGGTGGACTTTGAGACCGGTAAGCCATTGCCTCCTGGTCACAGAGGGAATCTTGTTGTTACGGCTCTTTATAAAACAGGGACACAGCAGATTCGATACAATATCCAGGATATATCTGCCCTTTATGAGTATGAGCAGTGCGAATGCGGCAGCTGGCACCGTAGGATGGATTATTTTCAAGGACGCAGCGATACAATGGTCAAACTTCGCGGTGTGAATGTATGGCCAGAGGGATGCGGTAAAGTCATATTGGAAGATGAGAGAGTGAACGGAGAGTATTACTGTTATGTCGAGCGCCTGAAGACCGACGGAAATCGTGAACGGGATGAAATGACGATGCTTGTTGAAGCTAAAACAGATGGAATCGACAAGTATGAAATGCAACGAGACTTAACGGATCTGTTAAAGCGGAAAATCGGCGTGCATATCCAAGTGCAGGTGGTAGATCCCGAAAGCCTGAGACCATACACAGGACACGGAGTAAGAGCGAAGCTTAAACGGTTTGAGGATCGACGAGGATAGGGAGGCGAACGAGTTGAAAGGAATCATACTTGAAGAGCATGGACCGGCAGAATCCCTGCAATGGAAGACGAATTTGCCGTCTAAAGCTCTTTCTCCTGACGAGGTAAGGGTTGAAGTCCACTACTGTGCTCTTAATCACCTTGATTTGTGGCTTCGAAAAGGAGGCACAGGGGATAAACTAACTCTCCCGAGGATACCCGGAAGTGATGTCGCGGGGAAGGTTGTGGAGGTAGGGGAAGCCGTTGCTCACTTAAGTGTGGGGGCTTCCGTCGTACTCTACCCCGGCCAGGGATGTGGTCACTGCTCGTCATGTTCCGAAGGAAGAGATACGTTGTGCTCACAATTCCAGATTATGGGCTATCATACGGATGGCGGTTATGCTCAACATGTTACGGTTAAAGCGGAGAATGCAATTCCAATTTCTGTCGAATCACTGCGAGAATGGTCTGCTGTTCCCGTCTCTTATGTTACAGCATGGAATGCTTTAGTGACCAAAGCGAAATTAAGTGTAAATGATACCGTTGCCATCTGGGGAGCGGCTGGAGGACTCGGTTATGCGGCCCTCTCGATCGCAGAAGGGATCGGAGCAAAGGTGATTGCCATTGTAGGTACAGACGACAAAGAAGAATTCTTGCGCAAGCAGGGCTTTACGGGAGATGTCCTTACACGTTCCGATAACGTTGAACAAGAAATTAAGAAACTAACCGACCGCCGTGGAGTTGACGTCGTGCTTGACCATGTGGGCAAGAGTACCTGGAACTCTAGCTTGCGGATGCTGAAGAAGGGTGGACGCCTTGCTTTCTGCGGGATCACCACGGGAGCTGTTGTCGAGATGGATTTGCGCTACATCTTTGGGAAGCAGTTAGAAATCTATGGATCTTGGATGGGAGATCGACGAGATTTCTATCAAGTGGTAAATTTTCTTTCTAAAAAGGAGAGATATCCTTATATATATCGGGAATTTCCGTTAGAGGCAGCGGCAGAGGCACAGGAAGTCTTGGAGAGCGGACAACATGTCGGAAAGCTCATTTTAAAGAATAGTCTCATAGGAGGTGAGTTCTAGTGCCTATTGAAAAGATATTAGTCGTTGGAAGTGGCATCATGGGAAGGGGAATTGCTTACGTGGCTGCTGTTGGCGGATATCAGGTAGCGATTCAGGACGTCTCCCTTGAGGCATTAGAAAATGCAAAAAAAGAAATAGGGATAACCTTTGATACAGGAATCACAAAGGGGAAAATATCAAAAGAAGAAGCAGAGCAATCTTTCTCCCGTATTACGTTTATCGTAGATCCAGGAACGGTTGCAGCAGATACGGATCTCGTAATAGAAGCCGTGCCAGAAGTGATGAGTATAAAGAAGAGCGTATTTGAGAAGATGGATCAGATCATGCCGGAGCGTACTCTATTAGCGACCAATACATCCACCATGAGCCCGACAGAAATAGGTTCCTACACCAATCGCCCTGATAAGGTAATTGCTATGCACTTTTTCAATCCTGTTCCAAAAATGAAGTTGGTGGAGATTATAAGGGGACTAGAAACCTCAGATGAAACCGCCCAAGCCATCGAAAAGGTTGCTGGTAAAATGGGCAAGGAGTCGGTTATGATCAACGAGTTTCCGGGCTTTGTCACCAGCCGAATCAGCAGTCTCGTAGGAAATGAAGCCTTTCATATGCTAATGGAAGGTGTAGGTACAGCAGAGGAGATCGATCGGGCCATCGAACTAGGGTTGAATTATCCAATGGGACCGTTCAAATTAGGAGATTTGGTTGGGCTTGATACCAGGTTAAAGAACTTGGAATATATGCACCAGACATTAGGCGAGAGATTCCGTCCAAGTCCTTTATTAGTCAAGTATGTGAAAGCGGGCAGACTCGGTCGAAAAACAGGAAAAGGGGTTTACGACTACAACCAATCATAGAGGGATGAGGAAGCGAATGAGCGATTTGTTAATTGACATCCAAAATTTTATCGCAACCATCACGATTAATCGACCGGAAGTCCATAACGCGATGAATGCTGAAAGTTGGAATGAGTTGGGGCAGGCCATGAGGCAGCTAAACGATAATCCTGATGTGCGAGTGATCGTGATCACAGGAGCAGGTGAGAAAGCTTTTGTAGCGGGAGCCGATTTACAATGGATACGTGATCGAAAACCAACTGACATCTATAGTGGTGTAGCTGTTCAAGATGTACTAAGGGAAGTGTACAAATCCAGCAAACCTACCATTGCAGCTGTTAACGGCTATGCACTAGGAGGCGGTTGTGAGCTTATGACGGCCTGTGATATCCGAATTGCTAGTGAGCGAGCTCGGTTTGGCCAACCCGAAGTGAAGGTTGGGATTCTGCCTGCGGGCGGGGGAACACAGCAATTAGCTAAACTGATTGGTTTAGCTAAAGCAAAGGAACTGATATTCACAGGTGATATGATTGACGCAGAAGAAGCTTATCGAATCGGACTGATTAACTATTGCGTCCCCCATCAGGAACTCATGGGTAAAGTCAATGAATTAGCCACGAAGATTGCGAATCAGCCCCCAATTGCCGTCAGGATGGCCAAGATTGCTCTGAATGAAAGTATCCGAACCGATCTTGATACAGGGTTAGCTTTAGAAAAGTCTTTGCAAGCCATCTTGTTCGGAACAAGGGATAAGTATGAAGGAACGAATGCCTTCTTAGAGAAGAGGGAACCAACGTTTTTGGGCGAGTAAGCTGAGTAAAGGAAGGGGAATATGATATGGTTCTAAACCATTATCCAACCGTTTTAAGCTCGATCCATCAGTTTGATGAATTTTATGGGATGCCGATCAACCAAACGAATTGCTCAAGGAGCTATTCTCTGTCAGAAGAGAAATTGATGACCATTTCACATGTTAATGAACAGGTTGTCAATTTGAGCTTTTGCTTGAGCGGTACGTATACCGAAGTCATTACCATGCTTGAACGCTTACTTCCCCGGGAAGTCATACTTGTAAATAAAAATGTAGATAATAAGATCGAAGTATTTGAATATGCCATGAATGAATCAAGGTACTTCATATATATTGGCCATGATAATATGGTTTATTCCGTAGTAATAAATTGCTGCGAATAAAATTTAGATAGGTAGAGAGCCCTCTGTTACAGAGGGCTTTGCTCATGTGGGTACGATTTGCAGATCAGGCCAATCGCGTGATACTCGTGACCAACGTGACTCCAGTGAGAAGAGGCGATTTATCCCGAGATCATGAATAACGACAAGAGTGCAGGCCTCAACAAAGGATAGACCGTAGTCCTGTTGTTCAAGCATCAATCGGCTAGCTTCTTGTTCGACAGATTCATCTACAGTAATGATCGAGAGCACGCCTAATTGTTCCGCTCTTTTCATTGCATTTAGGAAGAATTGGGCTTGATCGAGCCCTTCCTGATCACGTACCCACTCATGCAGTTCATAGATAACAAGGTTTAGTGTCACTAAAGGCTGTTGGAGGTCATCGAGTCCGTAGAAGAAAGAAGCAGCTTTACGGCATAATGGATGTTTCGGATCCATAAAAGCCTTAAAAGCCGAGCGGTCAATAAAGACGGATTTCTCCTGGTAGGGTATTTGCTCGATCATTATGATGATAACCCCCTCTTTCCACATAGACCTTCTAGACGAAGTAGGGGGTTGCGTTCTTTCCGTTCTTCATTAATTTTAGGTAATGGATCCGCGGTCTCCTGCTTCGTATATAAATCCACGGCTTCTTGAATAGCTTGAGAGATTGGGATATGTCTTTTTTCAGCCGTTTTCTCAAGCAGATCTAATTGCTCCTTTCCTAACGCGTGAACATGGATGGATTCCCTTGATCTTTTTCCACGTCTAGACTCCAACTTTTCAGTCTCAAATCGGTCACGAACCTGATACCATATTTTTTCCCACCTGGATTCCATTCGACTAGCCTCCTTGTTTTTGTCGGACGATGTCACACTATTAGGCATTATAAAGGGAATATGTATCCTGTTTATGATCAAGTTATGATCAAAATAAGACATGATGTGTATTGCGAAGGTTGGTAAATTATAATATTATACAAATATTATACATTAACGATACGAGGAGAGATTGTACAATGCAAGTATATGATGTTCTGGTCGTAGGAGGAGGAGTTTCGGGACTGACCGCTGCCTCTCTCTTAGCCAAACAAGGTTACTCTGTTCTTGTTTGTGAAGGCTCCAATGAACTAGGGGGATGTGCAGGGAAGTTTGACCGATCTGGTTATCGTTTTGCCGTGGGAGCCACTTTGGGTATGGGTTTTGAGGAAGGGGGCGTTCTTCGTAAGCTATACGAGCAGTTGAATATTCCTCTTCCTCTCATGGAGAGTCAAAACGTAATTATGGAGGTTCATTTACCTGATCAAACCATTTCCTATAAGCAATCGGCTACCGAGTGGTATGCAGAACTACGTAGGCAATTTCCACTTGAGAGTGAACGAATGATTGCATTTTATGAAGAGATCTTTCTAGTTGGTAGACGATTAGCTCCGTTACTAGATTCTCCTCCCATCTTTCCACCGCGAACGATGAAAAACTTCACCCAAACCATGAGTCAGATAAAAAAGGAACAGTTATTATTAGCACCCTTTTTGGTGCAAACTGTTTCAGAACGATTGAAGAAGTATGATTTATTGAACAACCGCGCCTTCGTACACTTCATTAATGGTCAGCTAATAGACAGCGTTCAGACGACGGCAGAGCATTGTCCGGCTTTTCTTGGTTATGCGGCGTTACAAACTTTTCATCGTGGAGCTTATTATGTATACGGAGGATTAGCAACCATTGCTGAGGATCTAGCTCAATCGGTATTATCGCATGGAGGCAAGGTCGAAAAACGCCAATCTGTAATCAACATCTCCAAGAAGCAATCGCTGTGGGAAGTGAGGACGAACAAGGAAATCTTTTTAGCGAAGAAACTGATCCTTAGTCAATCCTTACATAATGTGGGTCAATTATTTGACGATTCTTGGAAGAAACAGATTCGTGTTAAAGAAGAGGAAGAAAAAAAACGACCGGCTTGGGGAGCCTTCACCGCTTATATTGGAGTAAGAGACCAATTTAGCGACCCTTCAATCCCATTATACCACCAGTTTATAAATTCTTATGATGTTCCTATGGCAGAAGGCAACCAATTTCTACTATCTATGTCTAGACAAGAAGACTTGAAAGTCGCACCTAGGGGGTATCGAGCTATTACCCTTTCCACCCACACCGAACCGAACGCTTGGTGGCAGAAGGAAAGGTATCAGGAACGTAAACAAATGTATATGGATCAAATGTTGAAATCAGTTAATCGTATTTTTCCATTGTTCTCTTCTTGCATCGAAAGCGTCCTGCCTGGAACTCCTGTCACGTTTCAGAGGTTTACTCAAAGACAAGGTGGAAAAGTGGGAGGATATATTCCGACAGGTAGGTGGAGCTGGCTTAAAGCTTATTCACCGGACTCAGGTGTAGCAGGACTCTGGTTTTGTGGAGATACGGTCTTTCCAGGTGCGGGAACTCTAGCGGCAGTGATATCGGGAACTACAGCGGCCCGAAATGTATGAGCCGAAATATAAAACGAACACCATGAAGATTCTATGGAAGAGGACTGCGAACTAGGGCAGTCCTTGTTTCATAAAAGAAAGAAAGTGTTATGCCCTTTTCCAACATGCGAAAGTGGTATACAATGGACCCTAAAGGTTGTTTATATTTAGAAAATTACCTCAGGAAAGGGTGGTCTTGATTTGATAGTACTTATATTTTCTTTATCGATAATTTTATACTTGTTAACGACGGCATTCACTCATCTTTGGCTTTCGTATGCGCTTTCCATTATGGCAGTAGTGGCCATTCTCATCTCTTTTCGCCACGTTCGGGGTATTGTCCAAATTCTAAGTGGAATTCTCTTAGTCATTGGCTTTGTCGTCATGCTTGCGAATGGAGCTGGAATCCTTGATATCCTAAAATCATTTGGATATATGATGAATATTCTCACGCTATTTGCCCTTGTTCCCCTTATGGCGATCCCTATGCGAACAGGTCGTTATGGAGAGGACATCCAGAGATTGATTAGTTCACAAGTCAAGTCTTCAGGGAGTTTATACGTATTGACTTCAGGTTTAGCTCATTTTCTCGGGATTTTTACCTATCTGGCTTCTCTTCCGATGACCTATTACGCTATTCGACCATCGGCTGATGGCTATCCTATTCATGATAAAGAACGTTTTATGAGTCGGGCGATTACCCACGGTTTTAGTATGACAACAATGTGGACTCCAATCGCTCCGATTTTGGCTACGGTTCTAGAGATGACAAAAGTGAGTTGGGCATCCATTGTTCTCTATGTTCTGATCTTAGCTTTTTTAGGACTTTTGGTAGATTGGATATTTGGAATGGTAATTGCAAAGAGAAATAGAATGAACACCGAGGTGGGCTCTGCACAGCAGGAATTGGCAGCAACGGGGGTAGGGGAAGGATCACGAAGTGGGAAAGTCTGGCACGTTGTTTTCGCTATTATCATTCTTAGCTTATTGATCCTCGTTATGGAGTTGACTTTATCCATGACGTTTATGATGATTATTATCATCCTTATCGTGCCATTCGGGTTGATATGGTCGGTTTTGATTGGAAAGGGAAAGGAATTCTGGCAAGAAGCCAAAAAGCATCCATCAGGGTACTTGCCAAAGATGAAGGATCAGTTTGTTATTTTTCTGTCTGCAGGGTTTATGATAACAGCGTTGCGATGGTCAGGTACAGACACCGTTATTAATCTCGCTATTTCAGATTTTAAAGATTTAGTAGGCGTCCACGTATTTATCGTCCTGATTCCTCTTATCCCACTAGGATTAGCGTTCATAGGACTACATCCAGCTGTAGCATTGGCTTTAGTAGCTCAATCCCTAGACGCCCAGTTATTAGGTATATCACCACAATTGATATCGGTTGCGATGCTGGCTGGTGCCGCTACATCTTTCCTAATGGGGCCATATAATGCGACCATTGGTATGATGGCCGGGATCGTGAATCGCTCTCCATTTCAGGTGTCGAATTGGAACTTCCCATATACGATTGCATTCATACTCGTTGCCATGTGCTTCTTAGTTGTTCTGCAGTTCCTAATATAGCATATCTAAGGTTCTCCTAAAAAATAAGGGGTTCTATTCTGTCTACGAGAATAGAGCCCCATTCACATTATCTCATCTCTGTTAAACCTTTTTTAGCCATTGTCACATCACGTGCTTCTGTCCCGTTGTCCGCAATCATTCGCTTTCCATAGAGGAAGGACTTGGAAAGAAAGTTTTTTCCATTGGCATCCATCGTTTGCACAACGACTCCGCCTTGAGGATAACTATGGAGAACTTCAATGGTGCCATTAGCATGTACTTTTTTAACTACACCCACATGACCGTTTCTTTTATAGTCTCCAGATTTATATTTCTTATAGTTATTCTCTGTGGTAAAGAAGACGAGGTCTCCTTTTCTAAGCTGTTCTCTTTTTAATTGCTTGCTGCCATCGAGCAGAAATTGGGCACGGGAGGTTCTGTTGAGATCGAAGCCAGCGGCTTTAGCAAAAATATATTGAGTAAAGGAGCTACAGTCAAATTTCATGGAACCATCCTTTTTATAATCCGCTCCAAGTTTATATTTTACCCCTAAATGCTTCATCCCTTCAGCAATCACTCGATTAGCAGTTGCTTCCCATGTGGGTTTGCCGCTGTTCTTATCCGGTCCCTCCTTGGATGAATCGCTAGCAGAAATTCGCTTTGCCCCAAGGAAATATTTCTGCGCCTCCTTATCGGTACGAAGATTCATCTTTCTCACTTTTTCGTAGGGTTTATAAGCGATAATAAACTCACCATTTCCAACATAGATACCTGTTGCAAGTAATTGAGTTCTACTTGTCCCAAAGAAGAGAACGTCACCTTGTTTAAGGTGATAGGGGTTTGAGATTAGATCTCCTTCCTGGCTAAGTTCTTTCAGATTGTCAGGAATATTGACCCCTTCCTTGCTAAAAACGTAAGAAACAAAATCAGCGGATTGGAAATCGGTAATTTTATATCCAATATAGTCTTTCGCACGGTCTGCTACTTCTTGACCTAGGGAAGCAGCAGAAGTTGTTGAAGCAAAAGGGGTAAAGACCCCACCAAGAAGCAATGATCCACTTAAGGCAATATGTAATAGTTTTAGCTTTTTCATACTGATTATCCTCTCATTAGATGTATTAGGTAGATTTAGTTGGAATGGAAATCTAATATAACGATAACATCATATGGAAGAGGAGTTGTAGCCACAAATTGTGGTTACAGATAAAAATAATAGATATGGAGAAGTAATATGGTAGGACTGGTAAAAATGATCAGCGCCTCATAGAACATATCGATTCATCAGGTCACGTACTCCAAAGTGTATTGGCAGAATATGTTTTAAAGTAAAAAAAATAAGCTTGCCTTGTTTGGCAAGCAGAGTTTAAGGGGGTTACTTAAAGAACTACGATTATAATAACAAAATATTGTTACAGTAACGTTACAATGTGATAAAGTTATATTACATTTTTAAATTTTTGCTTAATCCAGCGAGCTGCTTATTTAGTAGCTCTTTTAGTTGTTTCTCTCTTTTCTAGCGTAAAAATAAGGTATACAATATACCGATAGGAGGAGTGACATGTCATCTTTAATAAACCGAATACCCATCACCTTTATACGATCGTCCGGTATTCTATTCATGGCATTAATTTATTTAGTGTACTTTTTTCTCCCTTTAGATCTATTATTTTGGGTCTTCATTTTTTTTCTGGGATTGAGCTTGCTTTTTGGTGTTTATTATCTGAATAAGGCCTCCAAAATCCTGTGTGCCAGCATGTTGGTGATGGGTCATGTCATATTTTTTTTCTATGGTGGAACAGCCGATATGTGGTTGGAAAGTCTGACGAAAAACATGCCGTTGGTTACTTTTTTGGTTTTTATTCCGCTGCTATCCATTCCTTTCAGAGTGGAGGGGCATTTCAAAGTCATTCAGGAAGTCGCTGTAGGGAGGCTAGAAGGAAGGCAAAGGTTTTATAGTTTTGTTTCCTTTCTTACATTTTCCATCTGTATCATCATGAATATGGGTGGTTTAAGACTTAACTATGAGATGCTTGAAGACCACTTCAGAAGATATACCCAAACGGGTGTACAGGCATTGATGCGTGGTTATGCTGCTTCTATGTTATGGGGTCCGTACTTTCCGACTGTTATTTTGATTCTCTACTACTTGAATCTGCCAAGCTATATGTATCTTGGTCCTGCACTTATGTTCGGTTTGCTTAGCTTAGGTTTTCTTATGCTATATGGTTGGATGGTGTATCGAAAACAGGTTATTATAGAGAATCAAATCCCAAGCATTCCGTTCCCTATATCTAATAGCGCAAAGCGTAAACTAATAGTTTTCATTTTCCTCGTCCTGCTTTTGATCATTTTATCCCTAGCCTTAGAAAGCTGGGTAGGCCTGCCGATCATGATTGCTATGTCCGTAATTTCAATAGTATTCCCATTGGTCATGGTTACTTTAACCAAACAGAAAATAGCATATATAGCAGCCGTAAGAGATTATCGGATTCAGATACTTCCTAAAATGATAAATGAAGTGAGCTTATTTCTGAGTGCAGGTTTTTTGGGGGAAATGATTGCTAATACCAATTTCGGTCAAGTCCTGCCATCTTTGTTCACTACGTTAGGCTCTGTATCTCTGTGGTTGATGATTTTTCTGTTGATGATCATTATTCCTCTCCTGGCGATAGTTGGGGTACATCCTCTTGTGACCGGATCTGTTCTCGGAACTAGTCTTTCTCCAGCTGCCGTTGGGCTAAACCCTGTTTCGCTAGCAGGTACTCTTATTGCTGGTTGGGCGATGGCGTTAGTTCTTTCACCTGTATCGGCTATAAATGTTATTGTAGGGGGAATGGTAGATAAACCCCCATATGTAGTTGGGTTGAAGTGGAACTGGTTATACTCTTTTTGTTGGGCTCTATTTCTTACATGCGTATTTTACGTTTATCACCATCTATTCTAGCGTAGGGACTGAGTTAGTATCTGATAGACCAACTTTAGTTCAATGGTATTAAGAAAAAGAGTAAAAATTTATCATTGTCACCTTTAGCCTAATCTCATATAATGGAGGGAAATGACATAAATGTATCCCAAAGGGGAGTAGCTATCAGGCTTAATATAGACCTGAAACAAAGTCGTCACTTCGTGGGTTATCCTCCGGCTTTGTTGGTACCGTTGTTTCAGTACTAAGCAAGACCTTTGCCATTAGGCTGAGGTCTTTTTACGTTGATTTATTTTAGAGAGGAAACGATTACATGTTTGATTCAATTAGTATGATTATGATGACAATGGCAGTTACGGTTTTGATCATGGTAGGCTTAGTACTAAAAAGAAATCCACTTTACCCTATCATTGAACTGCTGAAGGCTGTCTTTAGGGAGAAAATTTTGTTATGGCATTTCTTAGCTTTAGTCGTCGTGCTTGTGCTTAACAAAATCCAACAGCTCATTGAGAAAGAAATGAAGGGTGTGGGGGATTTTACCCCTTGGGTGTATAGCATTGAAGGGAATATCGTGTATTATATCCAACAATTTTTTCTCAACGATGTACTTACCTTTGTCCTAACCTATTTCTATATTATTGTTTTTACGGCTATGATGTTGGTCTCCTTTATTGTTTATCATGCGTCTCAGGATGAACGTTCATTCTATGCCTTATTTTATGCGATCATGATGAATTACTTAGTTGCAATCCCATTTTATTTATTTTTTCCAGTTAATGAGGTGTGGTACTACCAATCTAGGGTAGAGTTCTTAATTCCGCAGGTTTATCCAAATTTTGAGTTGGAATACCGCGCTTTATCTGGTCTGAACAACTGTTTTCCAAGTCTTCACACCTCTTTATCTGTGACGATGGCGATTATTGCCATAAAGTCTAGGGTTCCTCGAATGGGTGTGTTGTTTACAAGTTGTGCAGGTGTGATCATCTTTTCCATATTTTATCTTGGGATACACTGGGTATTGGATATGACCGCTGGGGTTGGTCTAGGGTTGATGGCAGCTACATTGTCATTGAGATGGAGTGAATCCTTTGCCCCAGCCCTTGCTGTTAAGAGTAGGAGGGTAGGGGATTACCGTTAAGGCTTGGGTAAATAAAGAGCTCCAGACCATTTTGTCTGGAGCTTTTCCCTTTAGAGTGCCTCTTTAATCACTTGCTTATAATGTTGTACCGATAATAGGCCAAACAGAGAATACAACGTCGCGTAGAGGATCATCACGACAATCATGGGGATCCATAGATCCGCACCGAACAGAAACCATCCTGATTGAACGGCAAAATAACTGTGTAACAGTCCCATAATTAAAGGAATTCCAAAATTAAAGCCTTGTTTAGCTTGTATCCCCTTTATCAGGTCTCCCTGGGTAAAACCAAGTTTTCTTAGGATTGTAAAGCTATTTCTTTCTTCTTCACTTTCACTCATCTGTTTGAAATATAGGATGCATCCTGACGTCAAGAGAAAGGTTAAGCCTAAAAACCCAACAATAAACATGATGAGCCCCATATTCCTTTTCTGCTGGTTACTCATTTCAATACGGGAGTAGGAGGGTGACTCCTTAGTCTCTGTCATTTTAGTGAATATTGTATTTGCTTTTTCAAGCTGATCTTCTTCCATGATGACAATTCCAATGTGTTGGGAAGATTCTTTTTGTATCTCAGGGTCGAGATCCCTCTTCAACTTTTTGAAAGTAGCGTCATCTACTATCGCGATAGGCAGGCCCCCATCGGTAAAATACATGGAAAGGAGATAATCCTTTCTTAAACCTAAGTAGTCTAAAGCTATAAATTCTTGGTGTCCCTCGAGCTCGACAGAGCCGGATTCTTTTAAGGAGAAAAATTTATCGATCAAATCACTAGCGCCTGTAAAAACCGTTTCTTGTGCTTTTAAATCGATGTTTTGAACCGATGTGTCACTGATTACAGAAATAACAAACCGTTTCGGATCAAAATTTAATCCTTCCAAATTCGTGCTTAAGATGTGTTCAAGATTAGCCTTGACTCGTACCACTTCAATCATGTTTTCTTGATATGGAATGTTTTGAGAGGTAAGAGCATCCTTAAACCGCTCAGCATCTTGTGGCTTCGTCATGGAAAAATCAGCTGCCACATGGTTTTTAGCCGATTTTTCTGCAGAGTAGTAGGAGATATAGCTTAAGGATAGCAAGCCAATGGCCAAAGCCGAAACGGTCGTAATAATGGTTAATAAAAGAGCGTTTGATTTCATCCGGAACATGATGGTAGACAGAGATAACACTTCATTTACATTGAGGTATCCGTCTTTTCTCTTTCGAATGAGATGAAAGATAAAGCTGACTGAACCCTTATAGAAAAGATAGGTTCCAATAATGACGGATGCTAAAATAAACACCATAGCCAGAAATAACTCATTGGTTGCAGTAAACTTACCGCCAAAAAGCTGTGATGATACGAGGTAGCCAGCCGAAATCAGAACTAACCCCAGGACACCAATGCTGATTTCTGCTCCTGATAACGCTGCTCTTATCCTTTTACCCTCTGTGGTAGACATCATCCTGAATAAGGATAAGATGTTTTGCTTTTTAATATAGATGTAATTGCTAAACGTGATCAATAGGAAAATCGCGGTAAAAACAACTAGAGTCTGCACCAGAGCTTGAGTAGAGAAATCAAGGGTAGCTTCAGCAGCTACTCTAGTAATTTTAAATAAGATTAACTTAACTAATCGTGTTATACAGAACCCCAGGAATATACCAATACTTAGGGATCCAAAGTAGAGAATTGAGTTCTCTGTACTAAGGATCTGGAAGATGCGACTCTTGGTCATTCCTATGAGTTGGAGCAGCCCAATTTCTTTACCCCGTCTCTTGATAAACAGATTGTTGGCATACATCATGAAGATAAGAACAATAGCCACAAGCAGGATGGAGGCTGCGCGTAGGGAAGCTGCCCCCTTAATGGATCCTTTTACCTCATCTAAGGCGGGATCGTATTGGAGGTTGACAAAGGAAAAATACAAGGCAACGCTAAATATTAAGGCAAAAACATAAACGTAGTAATGTTTGATATTTATTTTTAGACTGCGAAGAATGAGTTGTTTAATGTTCATAAGGAACCCCGCCTAGTACGCCTTGGGTTTTCATAATAGCCTGGAAAAAGGAGGTGCGTGATTCTTCCCCTTTGTGCAACTGACTATAAATTTGCCCATCTTTAATAAAGATCACTCTATTGCCAAAGCTTGCCGCTACGGGATCATGCGTGACCATTACAATGGTAGTGGTTCGCTTCTGATTCAAGTGACTTAATCTCTGTAGTAAATCAGATGCAGATTTGGAGTCCAGAGCGCCTGTAGGCTCATCAGCAAAGATTAGGCTCGGCTCATGGATAAAGGCTCGGGCAGCTGAAGTACGTTGTTTTTGACCACCGGAAATTTCGTTTGGATATTTATCTTTAACGTCATAGATACCAAGCAATGTGGCAACATCCCTAAATTTTTCATTCGCAATGCTTTTGCTTACTTTAGTTATGGAGAGTGGTAATAACACATTTTCCTTGACCGTCAGAGTATCAAGCAAATGGTAGTCCTGAAAGATAAATCCTAAATGGTGCTTGCGAAATTCTGCTAATTGCTTCTCCTTCATCCTCGTCATTTCTTTCCCATCGATAAAGATCTTTCCTTCACTTGCTGCATCAATGGATGACAAGACATTGAGCAATGTGGTTTTTCCAGAGCCGGATGCCCCCATAATACTGACAAATTCACCCTTTAGAATGGAAAGGTCCAACCCCTTTAATACCTCTTGTCTGTTCCATTTATTTCCGTAACTTTTATAAATCTTTTGAGCTTCTAAAATGTTCATTTCTATACCCTCCTGTATTGGATGGTTTAATTATAATAGCCACTAATTCCACTTTCCTTCGTTTGAACTTACAAATCGTAAGAAGCATGTGACAATGTCGTCACATGCCTGTTGTTTGGTGAAAATCATTTCGCTTTGGGAAGGTGAGCCGGAAGGTAGTTCCAACCCCCAATTGAGAGTTTACCGTCATTTGGATGAACAAGGATTGTGCGGCTCTCTGAGCCAAATAGAGCCCCATCCCGGTGGCTGCATGGTTATGATGTTGGAGGGTGGAAGTAAAGCCCTTATCAAATATACGCGGCAGGTCACGAGGGTCAATCCCTCTTCCACGGTCCTCGACTTCGAGGATGGTTTGATCTTTTTGTTGAAAACTTCGAATGGTAATATCGGAGGCTTCACAATACTTAACCGCATTGGTGAGCAGCTGTCTAATGATATAGGATAACCATTTGGCATCGCTCAGTTCGCTAAGCACCTCTAATTCCAAGTCGAATCCAATTCCCTTCTGAATACAAATAGATTGTAAGGCGCGAATTTCACCATGGATAATGGAAGGTAGATGCAGATTTTCAATATATAAGTCATTTTCAATAAAATGAATTCGTTTTTGGTGAAGCTGTTGGTCAAGTAGGAGATGCACTCTTAACCATTCATACATTAGACTCGATTTTACTTTTGATTCATCTAAACGACCGATCATCAGGTACATAGCAGTTAACGGGGTTTTTACTTCATGAATCCATGCTAGGAGTTCTTCCTTCTCTTGCTCGAGTATCAAGCTGTTTTGTGTAGCCGATTGCTTAAGGGCATCCGTCTGGTTCACGATCGCCTCATAAATCAGGTGTTCATACGGACTAGTCGGATCCATTAAGTTCTTAATGTCTAAACTGTTCTCCCAAGTCTCGAGACTTCGGTAAAATTTTGTTTCTTTCACGTAACGCGTTACCAGGAAGAGAGTAAAGACGATGAGAGATAAAAAGACGATGTAGATTATGGAATAAAGTGGAATCGAAGAATCTAAATATGTTATGAAGAGGATCAGAAACTGAAGGGAGAGGAAGAAAAGAATCCAGCTTCGTCGCTCTATGAGAAACTTCTTGATCATGAAAGTGCAACCTCTTCTTTCGCAATATAGCCTTGTCCCACCTTTGTTTCAATGTACTGACCCAATCCGATCTCTTCCAGTTTTTTTCTCAGACGGTTTACATTGACTGTTAAAGTATTATCACTAACAAACCGTTCGTCATCCCACAAATTCTTCATTAGCTCTTCACGTGTCACAATCTTATTTTTATGGTCCAGTAAATGTTTAAGTATTAGTATCTCATTCTTTGTTAATTCAATAGATACGGTATCTTTACTGATGGTATTTTTCTCTAAATTAATGGTCGCCCCGCACCAGGTTTTTAGTACAAGTTGATCATTACTATAATTGTAGGCTCGCCTAAGCGTTGCTTGGATTTTAGCAATGAGAACTTCGAAATGAAAGGGCTTCTGGATAAAATCATCGGCTCCAAGCTGCATAGACATAACCATATCCAACGGATGATCCCGGGAGGATAAAAACAAAATGGGAACTGTGGAGTGAGACCGAATTAACCGGCACCAGTGAAACCCATCATATTTTGGGAGTTGGATATCGATAAGGACAAGATCAGGTGTGATCTTACTGAACTCAGTGAAGACATTACTAAAATCTTGAATACCGTAAACATCGTACGACCATTGAGTTAGTCGATCCTTTATTTCTAGAAAAAGAGTTGCATCATCTTCAATAAGTAGAATTTTGAACACGGATAACACCACACTTTATAACATTATTCTTAATCATTGTATCGAAAAGACAATATTTGTCTATAGGGATTGTTGGTAGGTGCTAGATTTTCGTCGTATGATATTCCTAAAGGGGGGCTAAGATTAAGAGGGTGACCTTTGGGGACACCCTCTTTATTAGTGATAAGGTGAATGACCTATACAATTCTGGCCTAAGAACATTTCAACTGTAGAAGCAATACGATTAGGTTGTATAGAATGTTTATACCTTAGCATATTCCATTTGATTCTTTCCAGGTTGTCAAAATTGCTAATCATTGCCTGCGACTTTTCTTTAATTTCGTGCGAGGCGCAATAATCAGCAAGTCCTTGTTGCAACAGAAAAGAACGATTCTCCTCTTCCTGCCCAGTTACACCGTTTGTAAGGAGAAGGGGGAGTCCCTTATGAATAGCCTCAGAACACGTAACACCTCCAGGTTTGGTAACCAATAGGTCTGATGCATCCATCAAGGTTGAAATATCATCAACATAGCCGTAGATCTGTAGGTGCGGGTATTTTCTATAATTATCTTGTAAAGTATTAAATAGCTTGCGATTTCTCCCCGTAACAAATAGCCATTGAGTTGATGGATCTTTACTACACATGCTAACCCATTCTAAATCCTGAAGAAAACCGTCGCTTCCGCCCATCCAAAGTACAACAGGCTTAGAAAGATCAAGATTTAGATTCTTCTTTGCGAGTGGTTTAGACAGTGTGGTATGAAAAGAAGGCTGAACAGGAATTCCTGTGGGTACAATCCCTGTTGTGTTGTCTAGCCATGAAGGAACAACCTGTGAAGGAATGCACAGCACATTCCAGTCGGCAAGGGACCTGCTTGGATGGATATGGAAATCGGTAACAACGCCAACTAAGGGGAGATCAATTTTATATTTTCTAAGAGAACTAATAGCGATAGCCGGCAAGGGATGTGTGGCAATTATGACATCCGGCTTGGTTTGTAGAAGTAGGGCAGCCAACTTTGTAGTATAGATTTTACGGTACATATAGGGAATAAGTTGACTCTCTGTTATAGGACTAGAATACAATTTTCCCCATATCCAAGGAGCTTTCTGTACAGTTTTCAGGTATCCGCGAGTGAGATGACTAGATAAACGGGGATGCAGGTAATTGCCTAATTCCAGGATAGGGTAATTCCAATCTTTCAGAAGCTTAGAAACGGCTTTCGCAGCCTTAGTATGACCACCACCATACGGTTCGGAAAGGATAAGTGCTGTTCTGTACAAGTTGGCTTCACCCCTTCGATATATAGAGTAAATATCCAACTAAATTTAACAGAAAATTATAAATCAAGTATTAATGTGATGTTAAGATTAGAAAAAATCATTTAAGTTAAGTTCATAGAGAATTCATGGGCCGGTGCTAAAATAAAAGTTAACAATACCCGGAGGTGAGTACTTACATGTATCCATTTTTATCGTGGATGAAGAGCGGTGATCGGCAGATCTTCATCATATTTAATCAGAAGATACGGTGCCGTTTGTTTAATAGATTGATGCCAATGGTTACTCATCTTGGTGGACTTACTTTTTCAGTTTGTTTATTCCTAGTGTTATTCCTTTTACTTAGAGAAAGTCGAATCCTACTGATAGAAGTTCCTCTTGCTCTGATTATAAGTCACATTCTAGTTCAGGTTGCAAAAAGAAGATGGAACAGGCCTAGACCCTATCTAAGAGAGATAAATATTCATGTTGTCGAGAATCCTTTAAGAGATTATTCTTTTCCTTCGGGACATAGTGCGGCAATTTTTACTTGGAGTACTTCCATTGCTTTCGTGATCCCATGGCTGGCCCTTTTATTCTTCATACTAGCCATTCTGGTTGCTGTTTCTCGCATGTATCTTGGGCTCCATTATCCTTTAGATGTTATCGTCGGTGCTTTAGTCGGAGTTAGTTGTGCGATTGGAGTACATTACTTTATGTAAAATTAATTTTTCCTTTATATTTAGTTAATGATAAAGAACTACAATGAAGATGTCATAAATCCTATCCATATCCACCACCCCCATTTACCGCTGAGAGTCCTTGGCGGATATTTTTTTACCTCTATAACCGATGGCTAGTCATAACGCGTTTGACAACTTGTCTCCATTCGTTTTTACTGTAAGTAAAGAAGCCTGTTATATTTAAGAAATATAATAAGATAGGAGCACAACGGATGTACCGCAACTTACAAGAATGCATCATGGATTTAGAAAAACATGGTCAACTGGTTCGGATACGTGAGGAAGTTGATCCGTATCTTGAGATGGCTGCCATTCATTTGAAAGTTTACGAGGCTGGCGGTCCTGCTCTCTTATTTGAAAATGTAAAAGGGTCAAAGTTTCGGGCAGTGTCGAACCTTTTTGGTACAGTAGAACGAAGCAAGTTTCTCTTTCGGGATACAATGGAAGATGTTCAAAATGTGATCGCGCTGCGAAAGGATCCGGCTAAGGCCCTTAAGAATCCGTTTAATAATATGAGAAGCGGTTTGGCAGCGATGAAAGCTCTACCTTTGAAGACTTCAGCAAGTCAGCCTGCCACTGCACAGGAAATTCAGATATCAGATCTTCCATTGATACACCATTGGCCGATGGATGGAGGAGCTTTTATCACATTGCCACAAGTCTATACCGAAGATCCGGACAAACCTGGCATTATGAATTCAAACCTCGGAATGTACCGTGTTCAGCTTACAGGAAATGAGTATGAGATAAATAAAGAAATCGGGGTCCATTATCAGATCCACCGGGGAATCGGAGTCCACCAAGCCAAAGCGAATAAATTAGGAAAGCCTTTAAAAGTCAGTATCTTTGTGGGTGGACCACCGTCCCAAACATTGTCTGCTGTCATGCCTTTGCCTGAAGGGATGAGCGAAATGACGTTTGCCGGTTTATTGGGTGGTAGACGTTTTCGCTATAGTTATATTGATGGTTACTGCATTAGTAACGACGCAGATTTTGTCATTACGGGAGAGATTCATCCGGGAGAAACGAAACCTGAGGGGCCATTCGGCGATCATCTAGGTTATTATAGCCTTACACATGATTTTCCTTTGATGAAAATCCATAAAGTATATGCTAAGCCTGATGCGATCTGGCCATTTACCGTCGTGGGTCGACCACCGCAGGAAGACACCTCGTTTGGTGCCCTGATCCATGAGTTAACAGGTGATGCCATTAAGCAAGAGATCCCAGGAGTAAAGGAAGTTCATGCGGTGGATGCGGCTGGTGTTCATCCTCTTCTCTTTGCGATTGGGAGCGAACGTTATACTCCTTATCAAGCTGTTAAACAGCCGACGGAATTGTTGACAATCGCCAACAGGATTCTAGGAACAGGACAGTTGAGCCTGGCTAAATATTTATTCATAACTGCTGAAGATGATCAACCGGTTACTACGCATGAGGAGGGTGCTTTCCTAACTTATATCTTGGAGAGAATGGACCTTCGTCGAGATCTCCACTTCTATACCAATACAACAATTGACACTTTAGACTATTCAGGTACAGGATTAAATTCGGGAAGTAAAGTCGTGTTTGCTGCTTATGGCGATAAGCTAAGGGAGCTATGCAGAGAAGTTCCTGAACCATTAAAGGAATTGAGGGGATATTGTAATGCACAACTTGTCATGCCTGGAGTTGTGGTTGTTCAAGGACCTCAATTTAAAGACTACAAACAAGCTCAGCAGGAGATACAAGGTTTAGGTGAAGCGATTAAGGCTAGGGGGCCAATAACCTCGTGTCCTATGATCATTTTAGCAGATGATAGTTCCTTTATTAGTGCTACCCTGAATAATTTCCTTTGGGCGACATTTACACGTAGTAATCCATCACATGATATATATGGTGTGAATAGTTTTTATGAGAATAAACATTGGGGTTGTGATAACGTAATCATTGATGCACGTATTAAACCTCATCATGCCCCGCCCTTAATACCTGATCCGACGGTCGAGAGGAATATAGAGCGATTCTTCGTCAAGGGAGCAAGTTTGGGAGGGTTACTATAGCATACAAGAGCTCATCGCCACTACCAATTCCATTTTTAGGTAGTCATAAAGTGTAACAAATTCGTATTGGATCACGTCTTCTATGTATTGAGAGTGGAGGGGAGGACCTATGAATAAGCTATCCATGCTAGCGGTGTTAGCATTAGTTATTTTGTTTTTCATTATATCCTCCCCCTGGCTTACTCCTTCAACTATCAATAGCATTGTCGCAAGTGCCATAGAGTCTAGTCAGGAAGACATGGTTGATGGTTGCGGGATGGATTGTAATGGTTGTGGGGTGAAGAAAGTAGAGAAAGTAGCGTTTGGTTCCATAGCTAAGATTGAGTTCGCTTGTGGCTTAATACCTGAAGATCTTCCAGAATATCACGAGGAGGCTAGGGTCTTTATATCATTCCTAGGAACCGTTCATCAAGTTGGCGAGAAGAGAATACCGAATTTTTGAATAGAGCATAATGTAAGGATAAGTTCACGATACGTAGAGAATATTGGAAGGATATAAACGTATGACATCGCTTAAACCTATCACTAGAAGTCCTTTTCGCATCTTCTTGGGGAAGAAATATTATCGTCTAAAGCGATATAAAGAATGGTATTTTGGGGGGAAGAAGTACGCTCTAAAAATATTAAGTGAACAGCTTCCCTATGTCGTATTTACACATGCCACGCCTTTACTAAGAGATCTGAAGGATGTGGATATGTGGCTGCAGCATAATAAGGTTAAGAATATTAGGATTGCATCGAAGACGATAAATGGTGTGATGGTTTCCCCAGGGGAGACTTTTTCTTATTGGAGATTGATTGGGAATACGACCAAGAAGAAGGGCTACGTTGATGGAATGATTTTATTTTACGGGAAAGTGACCACTGGAACAGGCGGGGGATTATGTCAGCTCTCGAATTTGATCTATTGGATGACGTTGCATACACCTTTAACCATAACGGAGAGGTACCGACATAGCTTTGATGTTTTTCCAGATTCAAAGAGAAGTCAACCCTTTGGAAGTGGCGCAACGTGTGCTTATAATTATCTGGACCTACAAATTAAAAATGAAACGAAGCAAGCCTATCAACTCGTTTTATATTTAACGGATTCTCATTTAGTAGGGGAATGGAGAGCTACTGCACCTCCAACAAGAACGTATGAAGTTTACGAAAAAGAGCATTGGATCACCCATGAGTTTATGGGAGGGTACGTTAGACATAATAAAATTTATAGAAAAGCTTACAATTTAAATCAAGAATTAATAGATGATGAGTTTATTACCGAAAACGACGCCATTATGATGTATGAACCTTTTTTACCGGAAGGAAATACTTGAGTTGAAGCTAGTATTAAATAAAAAAGGCAAAGCGTATGAAAACGCTTTGCCTTTTTTGTTCTACTAAGTAAAACAATTACACTATTTTTATAAGATTTTAGATAAGAAGGCTTGTGTGCGCTCGTGTTGAGGGTTTTCAAATAAGTCTTTTGGAAGGTTCTCCTCTACTATATATCCGCCATCCATGAAGATTACGCGATCTCCTACTTCTTTTGCGAATCCCATTTCGTGAGTAACCACTACCATGGTCATACCTTCCTTAGCGAGCTGCTTCATTACGGAAAGCACTTCTCCAACCATCTCGGGATCGAGAGCTGAAGTTGGTTCGTCAAACAGCATAATTTTAGGTTCCATGGCAAGGGCTCTGGCAATTGCAACTCGTTGGGCCTGTCCACCAGAAAGGGAATCGGGGTATACATAAGCCTTTTCTTTAAGGCCCACCTTCTCCAAAAGCTGGTGGGCTTTTTCGGTTGCTTTTTGTTCTGACCACTTACGAACCTTCATCGGTGAGAGTTTAATATTATCTAGGACCGTCATATGGGGGAAAAGATTAAAACGTTGAAAAACCATTCCAACTTCTGTACGTACATTATTAATGTTCGTTTTAGGATCCGTTAAGTTGACTCCATTAATGAGCACTTCACCGCCGCTAACTTCCTCTAGAAGATTGAGGCAACGGAGGAATGTGGATTTTCCGGAGCCCGATGGCCCAATTACGACAACAACTTCGCCTTCTTTTATCTGTGTGCTGATCTCCTTTAATACTTCTAGATTACCAAACGATTTTTTTAAATTATTCACTTGAATCATTCTGTGGAGTATCTCCTTTCAAGGTAGCTTAATAATTTGCTTAAGAGAAGAGTTAGGATTAGATAAACAAGTGAAACGGATAGCATAGGCTCCCATACTCTATAGTACTGACCCTGAGCTGCTCGTCCCCAATACATTAATTCTGGAGCTGCGATGATAGAGACTAAGGAAGAGTCCTTAATTAAAACTATGAATTCGTTTCCAAAAGGTGGGATCATCCTTTTTAGAGCTTGGGGAAGGATAACGTACCACATGGCTTGAAAGTGATTCATACCCAATGATCGCGCAGCTTCCATTTGTCCTTTATCAATGGATTGGATTCCAGCACGGAAAATCTCTGCAATGTATGCTGCCGCATTTAAAGAAAGAGAAATAATTGCAGAAACAATGCTACTTGGCTCGGCCATGAACAGCGGAGTAACACCAAAGTGGACTAACAAAATTTGAACTAGAAGTGGAGTGCCTCGGAAGAAGTTAATATACCATTCGAAAGGAGTTCGTAGGAGCCTATTCTTAGACATTTTTCCAAGACCGATAATCAATCCGAATATGGAGCCCAGGATGATAGCTACAAGGGAGAGTCCTATGGTAAGGGCAGCCCCCTTGGCAAGGTAAGGAGCATATTCAACAACAATATCAAAGCGAAAGTCCATGTTATGATCACCTTTCTCTATTAAAAGCATGCGTTTTTAGGGTTTATTAGAATTGATAGATTAGTGACAATCTACCTGCACCCTATTCAAGAAAAAAATGCGTAACACTGTTTGCGCCTACGAGTGTTACGCATTGTTTAAGTCATTATTTTAATTGAGCCTTCAATCCGTCTAGGGCAGGTTCTTCACCAAACCACTTTTTATAAATCTCAGTGTAGGTTCCGTTTTCAACCATCTTCTTTAAAGATTCGTCAAGCTTTGCTTTTACTTCACTGCCTTTTGGATACATTATTCCGTAAAATTCAGATTCAAATTCGCTGTCAGCGATAGCTTTTAACTTCTTATCTGGATTATTCTTAACGTATTCTTGTACCACAGCGTTATCAGTTACCACGGCTTCAACGCCACCGTTTATCATTTCCATGATTGCTACAACATTACTATCGAATTTCTTTATGTCTTTACTTTCAGCTCCCTGGATCTTCTCTACAGCAGCTTGTCCAGTAGTTCCATTCATTACGCCAACTTTTTTGTCCTTTAAGTCTGCATAGCTATTAATACTACTACCCTCTTTTGTTAAAATCATGTTGGTGGATTCAAAGTAGGGTAGGGAGAAGTCATAGGTTTGTTGACGTTTTTCATTAATTGTAATTCCAGAGATGGCAATATCCATTTCTTTACCTTGGATGGCTGCAAATAATGGATCCCAACCGACATTTTTAACTTCGTACTCCAAACCAGAATCCTTCATCAAAACATCAAGTAGATCCATATCAAACCCTACAATTTCTCCTTTGTCTAGGAATTGGAAAGGGGCAAACTCAGCATGTGTCCCGACAATATATTTCTTTGCGGGCTGGGATGAGTCTGAGGATGGGGTGGTGGATGCTTCTTGCTTGCCTCCGCAACCTACAATAGTTAATGCAACAACAAGTGCCATACTTAAAACAGATAATTTTTTCACGACTGATGTGTCCCCCTTAAAAATTTGTTTACTATTTAATTAAAATATTAGCAGGGTTAACACAATTGTTCAATAACTCTTATAAAAATAAATTTTTATAATTTATTTTTATAGTAAATTTTAAGGATGTATATATAAACCTTCCTCTGATGTCGGGTCTCATTTCAGCATAAAAGGAGAGGAGGGGAACTTTTTTATCAGTTGCCTAAATTTATAATCTCTATTGACTCCACTAACTGTATATACTATGATTACAGTAATAGGAGTGGAAAAAATTAATCTTCTTATACCCTAAATGTATATTTAATTATTACAGAAATAAATGAGGGTATTCTTATTTTGTTCAAACTGTAACTATCATAATAACAATAACAGGTGGTGATAAATATAGGGGATTGGTTCGAAGGAAAAATTAAAGAGAAGAGAGGGAAGATTTATGGCAATAGTAGAGCTTAATGATCAAACCTATCAGTTGGAGGTAACAAAGGGGACAGTATTAGTGGATTTTTGGGCACCATGGTGTGGTCCATGCAAAATGATTGCGCCAGTCCTGGAAGAGCTAGATCATGAAATTGGAGATCACATTAAAATAGGAAAAATCAATGTAGACCACAATCCACATGCGTCTCAACAATATGGTGTAATGAGTATTCCTACCTTGTTGCTCTTTAAAGATGGCCAAGTAGTAGAAACAATGGTTGGTTTCCAACCTAAGGATCGATTGTTGGATAAGATCAAAAATCATATATAAGTTATTATCCTTTGAATCGAAAGTAAAGATCATGCTAAGTTGGATATGATATATCATAGTGTTAGAATTTGCGATTAATTGGAGGACATAGATCAGATGAATACGAAGTTTCAACCCTTATTCCAACCGATAACACTCCGAAGCGGAGTTAAAATAAAAAACCGCGTAGTAATGGCCCCGATGACGAATTTTTCCTCCCATGAAGATGGGATGGTCTCTGATTCTGAGATTGAGTACTATATTCGCCGCTCCAAGGGAGTGGGCATGGTTGTAACAGCTTGTACGTTCGTTACACCGAACGGTAAAGGTTTTGCAGGAGAATTCGCAGGGGATCGTGATGAAATGATACCGAGTTTACGTCGCTTGGCTACAGCGATTAAAGAACAAGGTGCTCTTGCCGTACTTCAAATATTCCATGGGGGACGTTCTTGTCCACCCGAATTAGTTCCGAATGGAGACACGGTGAGCGCAAGTGCAGTCGCAGCAGAGGGTGGTCCTACTCCACGTGCACTTGACGAAGCGGAAGTAGAGGCAATAGTGCATGCTTTCGGCGAAACAACTCGTCGCGCGATTGAGGCAGGATACGATGGTGTGGAGATTCATGGGGCGAATGGTTACTTAATCCATCAATTCTTCTCCCCACATACCAACCTTCGTGAAGACCGTTGGGGTGGTAGTTTAGAGAAAAGGATGTCGTTCCCGCTTGCTATCGTTGAAGAAGTAAAGAAAGTAGTAGCTAAACATGCTAAACAACCTTTCATCGTGGGATACCGTTTCTCACCGGAGGAAATGGAAACGCCCGGTATAACAATGGAAGATACCCTCGCCCTTGTTGATACATTAGCGGATAAGGAGCTTGATTATCTTCATATATCGCTTATGGACTTTTGGTCTACGCCTCGACGTGGAGCAGACGCAGCGAAAACCCGTATCGAGCACATTCAGGAAAAAATTGCAGATCGTGTACCACTCATTGGTGTAGGAAATATTCATACCGCGGATGAAGCGCTAAATGCTTTGCAAACTGGAGTACCTTTAATTGCGCTAGGTCGTGAATTAATTATGGAGCCTGATTGGGTAGAAAAGATTGAGCAGGGGAAAGAATCTACAATATTAACCACTTTATCTAAAGAGGATCAAGATCGTCTCGTTATTCCCGATCCACTATGGGGAGCAATTATGAACACGCCAGGATGGTTCCCGGTTGTAGAGAAGGTATAGATGTGAAAAGGCTATGGAGTTCATAGCCTTTTTGTTTTTTAGTTATAAAGTGGCTCTTCTATGGGGAAAAATCGCTGTCATACTCCGGAAGAGGATTCGATTAAGGCCTTATTGGTAATTTTTAAATACGACTTGCAACAATCCTCCGGTTTTGTTCGTCAGACATTAAGGAGGTGAACTAAAAGAATGAGAATTTCTTCTTTTAACATATATGGTTTTGTCTTGCTCATATCTTTTCTCTCGATTCCTACTGCTGGGTACGCTTGTTCCTGTGTCGAAACGCCCTCTCCACAAGTAGCGTTGAATCAAGCAGATGCCGTATTTGTCGGAAGGGCAGAGAATATAACGACAGACAATAAGTTTAGTTTAGGTTCATCAGTGGATCCCGTCCTGATTTCTTTCGAAGTTTCGACAGTGTGGAAGGGGAACGAGCAAAACAATGTAGAGGTGATGACTGTCTCAGGTTCTGAGAGTTGTGGTTACTCGTTCGACCTGGGTAAGGAATATTTGGTTTATGCTTTTAAGAACGACAGAGGAGAGCTACAAACGAATATTTGTACAAGAACAACTCCCCTGTCTGCAGCACAAGATGACCTTCAAGCGTTAGGAGAAGGGAGGTCCCCGTATAGTCCCACTGTTTCGATAGATCAAGAACCTCTACTTGAGGGCTGGGCCCTCTTTCTTTTACTGTTGATGAGTACAGGTGCTGTGTGGTACGTATTTCGAATGAAAAAGGTATAATTAAGTAAGGGCTAGAGAAGGAGAAGAGAGTATGAAAAGATATATAAGCCTATTATTAATGTTATTACTTCTAGGGAATGTGGCAACAGCACAAGGGAATGAACAAGGTACAGAGATTTTCAAAGTGAGTATAGATGGGAAAAAGAAAGAGACAGTGGCAAAGTTTTCAGAGATGTATCACCCTCACATTTCCCCTAAGGGAAACTATTTTTATATGGAAAAGATGCAACATCAGTCGGAGGTGCCAGTGTCCTATTCACTCTATCATTTAAAGACAAAGAAATGGATGTCCTTGGCTCAAGAAGCAAGTTGGTACCCGTTATCAGAGGTCATAGCTTACATAAAACAAAATCAAATTGTGAGCTTGCTTCCTGAGACAGAAAAGGAAATCACGATTTATAGTGCACCGGAAGGGAAAGTGGTAGATTCTTTTCTCATTGCACCGAATGAAAAATATATGACGATCCTACAACTAAATAAAAAAACCAACAATCATGAGTTGGTCCTCCTTGATATGAAAACATTGAAACATCGAGTAAATGATCAGTTTAAGCCAAGTGCAACAGAAGGAGAAAAAATGCGCTGGTTACCCAATGGCAACAAGGTCTTTTACAAAACTTCAACCTCTATGAAGGAATTAGATTTACCCTCGGGACTAAAATATGTACATAAATTAAAAGAACTACCGGATTATTCAGCAGACCTTCACTTTAGGCTTGAGCAAGAAGGCCCTTTTAATTCTTCGATTCTGAACGTAAAGACAGGGAAAAAAAACCAATTTGGATCAGGTACTTCTGAGAGATTTCTAGAGCAGTTATACTGGGCCCCAACTGGTCATACCTTTGTAGGTTCAATCCAAGGTCCAACATCTAACGCTCAGGATGCTTACCAAAGCTTTGTATATTCAGATGGTAAAAATACAATGGAATTGCCAGGTCTATTCAGATTTCTAAAGACCATTGATAATATCCGTTTTAGCGGGTGGTCAACCGATCAGAAATGGGTGTATTTTGCTGATTTAGAATCCATTCATTTTTTTAGATATATGAATTAAAGATTCAGTGAGAAGCGAAGTCGGATGCTTCTCTTTTTTTGAACGGACTCGTTGGAATAAGTTTAAGATGGAATGCTTAGTCTAATTACTGCAAGGATGTCATAAGGAATATCCTCAGAAATTAGTAGTCTTTGGACTCCATATATGAATGATAATCCGCACCAGCCCAGAGTGATCATTTTGTTACCATCACCTCTAGAACGGCGCTCTAATACAATGCATTAAATAGGTTGGTGATAGGGATGGGATAAGATGGTTAGGACGAAACGTTTGTACTTATATCCTTGTACAAAGGAATTGGTTAACAAAATTAAGAAAAGAACAAATTACCCACTCGGTCAACATATTAAACATTATGTTAACCTGGTTGAAAGTGATCCATCCTCATTAGGCTGGGGAGCTTGGTTTGTAATTAAAAAAGATGATAAAAAAGTTATTGGTGATATGGGATTTATAGATAAGCCAGATCATGAGGGTGTAGTTGAGATTGGGTGTAATATCCTTCCAGATGCACAATCTAAGGGATATGCTACAGAGGCAACTCAAGTATTAATAAAGTGGGCCTTTGCTTCCAAAAAAGTTAATCGTATTATTGCGATATGTGATTTGACGAATACACCCTCTTTTCGCGTACTAGAAAAGGTGGGGATGAGGAGATATCTAGTTAGAGGTTCTATGGTTTATTGGGAAATTACTTCGTCTAGCTTTATAAAGAGGTGAAAAGATTGTTTACGACACCATTTAGCCGTTCATCAACCCATATAGAGACGGTCACTTTCGGAATGGGCTGATTCTGGGGACCAGATGCCCGGTTCGGGCATCTTCCCGGCGTGATTCGTACGAGAGTGGGTTACGCAGGAGGTACTGTACCAGATCCAACCTATAGAAAGATTGAAGACCATACAGAAACACTCGAAGTCGATTTTGACCCCAAGCTGATTTCTTTTGAGGAAGTATTAGATCTGTTTTGGGGACATCATAACGCACTTAGAGTCTTTCCGCGTCGACAATATCTATCGATTATCTTTTATCGGTCATCTGAACAGTTGTCTAGAGTACATTTAAAGAAAGCAGAGTGGGAAGAGAGGTTTCAAGGTGAGATCATAACGGAGATACGTCCCTTTGATCAATTTTACCTTGCAGAGGATTACCATCAAAAGTATTACCTAAAAAGATACAAAAAAGCGACGGAATTGTTGAGTAGACTTTTTCTTGATCATGATGCCTTTATCCACAGTACTTTAGCTGCTAGGATGAATGGGTTTGTCAAGGGGTATGGCAAATGGGATGCAATAAAAAAAGAACTACTGGAGTGGAGGTTACCTGTGGAGGAACAAAATATGATAGACAAAGTATTAAAGACGATAAGTTGGTAGATAGAAGACCTTGTCCAAGATTACGGACAAGGTCTTCTTCTTAGGAAAAGAGAATGAGATTAAGGCCTGCAATAAAGATAATAAAGCTTGCATATTTCTTTATTTGGTCTCGAGGGAGTTTCTCAAACCACTTTAGTCCCATTGTAGAACCTATAAAAACACTGACAGCTCCTAGTAGGAAGTAAAGGACAAGGGTACCATGAAAGTCTCCATGGAAGCCATGCAAGAGAAGAGTAAGCAAACTGGTAAATACAAAGGTTGTTTGAAGATTTGCATTGTATCGATGCTTCTCCTCATAAAGCATAAGGTAATAGAAAACAAAGAAAGGGCCACCGACTGCAAATACACCACCAATAAATCCACCCAGAAAACCAAGTAATACAGGAAAAGCAGGGTTCAATTTAATGGAGGAATTCGTCTGATCCTTGTTTAACAGGAGAAAGATGACCATGAAGATTAAAAATAGTCCAAGTCCCTGTTTCATTACGTGTAAATTCCCGTATTGGTTAAGGACGAAGAAGGAAAAAACTCGCCCTATCAAGGCCATGCCTAGAATGATCAATAAACCCTTCCATTCAATATATTTGTAGACTCTCGCTACAATGAGAGAAGAGGTGATTAAGGTTAAGGACATGACTAACAAGGTACTATCTTTTAACGTGAGCATGATAGGAAGAAGCCCCATCGAGAAAAGCCCAAAACCAAATCCACTCGTTCCTTGTATGAAACTACCAATGAACAAGATTGCAATGATAAAAATAATTTGTATTTCCAAATGATATCCTTCCTTTCTAAAAGGAATTATATCATTGTATGAAAAAATGAAAAGAGGGTTGATCCAAGAGCAACTTTATCCGTCTAATAGTTTATTATGAGTAAATGAAAGGAGAGAGGCGGGGCGTATAAAAGCCTCGCCTTCCATATTTTATCCCTTCCTTGACTTAAAGGAGACTCCTGCTTGCTCCTGATAAAAGAGGGCAACTGCTCCGCTGTCCTTATCTCCGTGCTCTTCCTTACACATGTGATAGACTTGTTCTACGACGCTTCCAACAAGGGTAGGTGTTCCTAGTTTTTTGGCAACAGACGTGATAATATTCAAGTCTTTGCACATCAGTTCTAGTTTAAAGCTGGGAGTGTAATCTTCACGCAGATAGGAGGAAAACTTAGCATCAAGTATGGGGCTAGCGGCCGTACCTCCCTGAAGTACCTGATAGAGTGCGTCGGGATCAATACCCGCTTTAATCGCAATAGAGAGCGCCTCCGATATGGCAACTTGCTGGGAGGCAGCAATAAGATTATTGGCCATCTTAGCCGCTAGTCCAAGACCATTCGATCCACAATAAACAATGGTTTTTCCAATGGCCTCTAGAATAGCTCGGTTTTCCTCGAAAATTTCTTGATCACCACCGGCCATAATGGCAAGGGTGGCGTTCTTCGCTCCTTTCGTTCCGCCGCTGATAGGTGCATCAAAGAAGTAAACACCTTTGACCTCAAGTCGTTTAGCAAACTTCTTGCTAAGGGTCAGATCAATCGTACTCATATCAAAAATGACATGGCCTTGCTTCAATCCAGCCTCAAGTCCTTTCTCACCAAAAAGAACCTCTTCCATTTCTGGTGAATCAGGAACACAAGTAAAGATGACATCAACTGCTTCTGCAAGCTCTTGGTACGAGTGGCAGATAACTGCCCCTTTCTCCTGTAATTCTTCGGCCGGCTTTTTATTTCTATGATATGTGACATAAAGGGGATATCCCGCTTGTACTAGATTCCTAGCAATAGGTGACCCCATTGCCCCTAAACCAATGAATCCTATTTTTTTCATTGACCCTCTTCCTTTCAAAAATAGAATAATAATTCCATCATTTTAACATTAAAATTACTTTAACGCAGTTTTGCGTTAGTTTACTTTATTGTTAAAATTCTTTTTTCACTTTATAATCTTTTGAAAAAAGAGGAAAAGGCGTTACATGTACGTCTAGATCCCAAGAGAGGATAGGGGTTATGAGGAGATTTTTGAGGGAATCATTTTTAATCAGTAGTTTGGCTGCAATGGTTTTACTAACCGGTTGTGGAGGAACGGAAGAACAAAGTGCAGCATCATCGTCGGAAGAATCTATTCGAATTGGGATTTCTCAAATTGTAGAACATCCCGCCCTTGATGCAGCGAAGAATGGGTTCATTGATTATCTAAACGAAAACGGGTACGAAGAAGGCACTAAAGTCACCTACGATTTTCAAAACGCTCAAGGAGATATGAATACAGCTATCGCTATTGGACAAAAGTTTTCAAGTGACAGACCGAACTTAGTGTTTTCTATTGCCACTCCAACAACACAAGCTGTCGCTCAGACGGTGAAGGACATCCCTATCGTATTTACAGCGGTTACAGATCCATTATCAGCCAAAATTGTTTCTGATATGGATCGACCAGGGGCAAATATTACAGGAACGTCGGATATGAACCCGATTCGGGAACAGCTAGAACTAATTAAGGCAGTAAAACCTGATGCAAAGAAGGTAGGCGTTTTATATAATTCTGGGGAGGCCAACTCGGTTATACAGATTGACTTGGCGAAAAAAATCGCTCCTGAATTAGGGTTAGAGCTCATCGAGCGTGCAGTTACAAACAGTTCAGAGGTCAAGCAAGCAGCCGAGTCTCTTGGAGACATTGATGCTTTTTATATCGGAACAGATAACACGGTATATTCTGCATTAGACACCATCTTTATGCTGGCAGAGAAGGAGAAGCTTCCCGTTATTGCAGGTGAATCAGAAGCCGTGAAGAAAGGGGCCCTGATCACTTATGGAATTGACTATTATGAATTAGGCAGACAAACAGGGGAGATGGCGTTGAAGGTTCTATCCGGTCAAGGCCAGCCTGGAGAAATGCCTGTGGAGACACAGAAAAACTTGAAGCTTTATATCAACAAACAAGCTGCAGAACGCTTTGGCATTGTATTGCCTGATGAGCTGTTGAAGCAAGCTGACGAGATTATAGAATAAACAAGAAAGACCGCTGCATTATTTTGCATGCGGTCTTTAGCTTTTTATGAATGGATTTACTAGAGATAAATAGATCCTCTTAGCTGTATGAAATTTCCCACTTCTTAAGAGGTGAAGACAAAAAAATCGCTGGGTCAAATAAGGAAGAATAACGTTCCTCACAATTTTCTTCCATATTTTATCAATATGCGATATATTACAAGTTACAGATGTATTATTTAGTTGAAGATTCGTGCATAAGAGGAGGTTAAGGAAGATGGAAGGCGAATCTCAAATGCGGTCACCTTTACTGATTTATCTATTACTCGTTATCACTATGGTTTTTTGGGGAAGTGCTTTTGTTGTTTCAAAAATTTCTGTTGGAGCTGTTCAGGTACAGGTTGCTGCTTTTCTACGTTTTGCTTTTGGTACTGTCTTTTGCTTCATTCTTTTGTTTGGTTTGCGTCTAAGAAATCCTCAAGTTCGGTTAGTTCCACGTGGAAGCTGGTGGGGTACTTTCAATTTAGGCGTAATTGGGGTAGCCATTTATAATCTACTGTTCTTTGGTGCACTCGCTTTTACTAAAGCTTCAGACGGAAGTGTGATCATTCCTACACTTAGCCCAGTCATCACCGTATTACTGGCTGCAGTTTTTTTAAATGAAAGATTAGGCTGGCAAAGGTCACTTGGATTAACAAGCAGTCTTGTCGGTGCGTTCTTTTTCTTTTTAGCAGTATCTACATATGAAAGCGGAATGAGCGACCGCATGATCGGTGATCTGTTATTTCTTGCAGGTGCATTCTGTTGGGCCGTGTACACCTTGATGAGTAAAAAGATTTTGGGAAAAGTAGATCCATTATTATTGTCAGCATACTCCATGTTATTTGGAACTCTTGTCTTAGGACTGATTGCATTACCTGATATGGTTACGATAGAGTGGGGGAGTTATGGAAATGATTTTTGGTTATACCAAATATATCTTGGTATATTTCCAACCGTGTTGGCCAGTTGGTTCTACTATGTTGGAGTGAAAGGAATAGGCCCTTCACGTGCTGTCATGTTTATGAATTTGGTACCCATATTTGGCCTTCTATTGTCCGCAATTATATTAGATGAGTGGTTTCAACCTATACAATTTATAGGCTCTGGGTTTATGCTTTTGGGGGTTTGGATGGTAAACCGAAGAGGTGTTCCTAAGAAGGAGTTAGATCGAAGAGATCAGGAACGAGTGGAACTTAATGGATAGACTAGACTCGGTTAGAATAGGCGTTAAGCGGAGAATTTCCGCTTATTTTTAAGAAAGCCATAGAAATCATTCTGATAGCGGGAATCTTTTCCGCTATTTGCTGTTGATGCCCTCAATTTAGGAGCTTTTGTACATATAGCGGAATTACATCCGCTTATTTGGTTCGTTTTTAGCACAAAATTAGAAATAGGCGGAATTTCTCCGCCTATGTAGCCGGGTAATGTGCGGCTATTATTATATAAATTAATATTCTTCTTCATCTAAGTAATCAGTTCTTGGGGTACCGGGTAACTGTCCCCATCCAGGCATCCCGGGTTGTTGTCCCCATCCAGGCATCCCGAGTTGCTGCCCCCATCCAGGCATCCCGGGTTGTTGCCCCCATCCAGGCATTCCGGGTTGTTGCCCCCATCCTGTCATCCCAGGTTGTTGCCCCCACCCGGTCATTCCAGGCTGTTGCCCCCACCCAGGCATTCCGGGTTGTTGCCCCCATCCGGTCATTCCAGGTTGTTGCCCCCAATTAGGGATTCCGGGTTGTTGTCCTGCTCCGGGGACACCAGGTTGTTGCCCCCAACCCGGAAATCCAGGCATCTGCCATGGGTTTGTAGGGACTTGTCGATTAAAATGATCGTTCAACACGATTCCTCCTCTGGGTATTTGTTTAAGAAACAATACATCGTATTATGTCTGATGGATCTATGTGAGCAAAATGGGCTTTAGCCTTCTTTGTAATAACAATTGCTAAACAAAAGTTAAAAAAAGGAGTTATTGTATGAGGGTAATAGGAATTGATTTAGCAGGACCGGCTAATCATCAGGATACCGTGATGACAATTTTTAGAGAGAGTGAAGAGGGTTTGTACTTTGAACAACAATGGAAAAAGGTCTCCGATGATCAAATCATTCGTATCATAACAGAGCTTAGTGCTGAACAAACCCTTTACATTGGATTAGATGCTCCGCTTTCTTATCAAGATGGAGGGGGTCTTCGTGCACAAGACCGCGAGCTTCAGATAGCAATAGGCGATGTAGGTATGAGAAAAAGTTCGATTATGCCACCTACCTTTACAAAGATGGTGTACTTAACGTTAAGAGGTGTTACACTCACAAGAACGTTGTTATCCTTACCTACAAGGAATAGGATCCGAATCGCGGAAGTTCATCCAGGAGCCGTGTTTGGAATGCGAATGACGGACAAGATTGATGTTGTTTTAAATTATAAAACCGATTTTGAGGATAGGAGTAGCATCTTAACTCATTTCCCAATATGGAAAGTTTATGATGTGCCACAAGAAGTGGCACTAGAATCCCACACTCTTGATTCATGTGGAGCAGCACTTGGTGTTTGGAATTGGAGCCGTGGAGAGGCGAAGTGGGAATATCAAGCTTGTCCACCTTATCACCCGTTTCCGGTCGTCTGTTAGTGGGATAAAGGATCTTCATCCTTCATTGTTTTTTATTTGCTGCGTTTTCCTTCTTTTATTGCTTTAATTAAAAATTCCTTAAACAGTTTTGTATTTTCATCGAAGGTTGATTCTTTTAAATAGATGAGTTCAAACGGACGGTTGATTTTAGGAATGTTTGAGATTACTACCTCGCGAAGTTCATTTGACTTTAGCTCCTCTTCTACAGCAAATTTGGGAAGGATAGCGATCCCTGTTTTCTTACTGACTACCTTCTTTGCTACTTCAATGCTATCTACCTCCATAATGACATTCGGCTTGATAGCTAAACGTTTAAAGGCACTATGGATCAGCGTCCAATCGAGGGAGCCACGGTTAAATAAAATAAGCGGCTCAGTTGCAACTTCTTCAATGGATATGGTGTCTCTGCTAGAGTAGTGGTGCTGCGGGTAAACGACAAGAATCATTTCGTCATCTATTAAATGCATGGACTCAATAAGAGGATGACTAATGGAACGTGCGATGCCTAGCGGTACTTGGCGTTCAAGAACCATGTTTAGTATATCCTTGGAGTGACCTGTATGAATGGTCGTTTTGATTTGTGGGTAAAGATAATGGAACTGATGAATAATATCGGGAATAATATAGTTCGCAGCTATTAATACACTAGAAAAAGACAATTCACCCTTATAGTGGTTTTTTACGTTGTCAACGGATAGCATTCCTTCTTGTTGATATTGTAATAATTTTTGAGCATACGGCAGGAATGTCTCTCCAGCAATAGTTAACGAAATCCCTTGTGAAGAACGATTAAATAAGGAACAACCCATCTGATCCTCAAGTGATTTTACCCTTGAGCTTACTGAGGGCTGGGATAAGAAGAGGATGTCTCCCGCTTTACTGAAACTTCTTGTTTCGGCTACATAGATAAAAGCCTCAAGTTGTTCAAAATTCATTTCACACGTGCCCTCCCCAATACCCGTATAGATATTTTTTATACATATATAAAGAATTGCTATTTGATTATCAATAATTTTAATATTAAGATTTTATTAATAATAACATAAATTTCCCTAAACTTGTAGCTGTAAATGATAAATAGACAGGGGGTATTTAAAATTAGTATAGGTTTTATCAACGGTAGATTTATTTCTATTGAAGAAGAAGTTATTCCAATTGATGAGAGAGGACACCAATTTGGCGATGGCGTATATGAAGTGATTCGAGTCTATAACTCGATGCCATTCATGGCAGATGAACACCTAGAGCGCCTAATGCGCAGCGCTGAAGCCGTTCAAATTGAACCCAATCAATCACTAGACCAGCTTAAAGAAATCATTAACCAGGGAATAGAGATTTCTGGATTGACCGATGCAGAGGTTTACATTCAGGTCACACGGGGGATATCCCCTAGGCAACATCATTTTCCTCAATGCCCCGCTTCCCTCAGTATGACGATTCGGCCTGTGAGACTAGTCTCAGAAGAACTTAGAAGAAATGGCGCTTCTGTAACTTTAATGGATGATGAACGTTGGGCTAACTGTTATATTAAATCACTAAATCTACTGCCTAATGTCTTAGCAAAACAAGCCGCTTACTCTGCTGGACATTATGAAGCTGTTTTTATCAGGGATGGGCTGATTACTGAAGGTTCTAGTAGCAACGTATTTGTAGTGAAAGGTCAAGTAGTCTACACGACGCCCCTAAGTAAAAAGATTTTGTCAGGGATAACCCGTCAGGCAGTTATTGGCTTGTGCAAAGAATTAGGCATCGCATTGGAAGAAAAGGAAATGACGACAGAATTTTTTATGGATAGCGATGAAATCTTTATTACAAGTACAACTACAGAACTGTTGCCCATTTGTTCTGTTGATGGTCAAACTATCGGAGATGGTAAGCCAGGTTCGATCACTCAAAGACTCTATACGGCTTACCAGGTATTGTATAAGGGAACAAAGAATAGACAAAACAGGGTTATCTTGTAACTTAAATATACCGAATATTCAAATAAAACGGAAGAGGGGTATGCAATTTATGAGGAAGATAACGAACATCTCTATTGTCTTGACTTTACTTTTCTCGGTTGTTCTTTCTGGATGCGGTTCAACGGATCAAACTTCCACAGATTCAAAAGATAGTCCTTCGAATCGAGAGATTGTCGTTGCGATGGTTACAGAACCAGATTCAGTGGATGTTCATAAGACCTCTTCCATTGAAGATGCTACTGAACCCTTGTATGAAACGTTATTTAAAAGGGATAAAGACGGAAATATCGTGCCGAATTTAGTAGAGGAATACAGCATGTCTTCAGATGGTAAAGAAGGTACATTTAAATTAAAAACAGGGCTGGAATTTCACTCAGGAAAACCAGTTAATGCAGAAGCTGTAAAAAAATCTTTTGAACGAATGATGGCAATTTCTCCCTTTAACTCTAATCTGGGTACGGTAGAGGGCATAGATGTTGTGGATGAAAATACTTTCAAGATCCGATGGGCTGAGCCTTATGCCCCATTTTTCAGTAATGCAACCTCAGAGTTTTTAGCTCCCTTGGATGTTTCCGTGTTAGATAGACAAGGAGAAGGATTTGAGAAAAATCCTAGCGCATCAGGTCCTTTGGAGTTAGTTGAGATTAAGAGGGGAGATTCCTTGGTTTATAAGCCAAATGAAAAAGCGGATTGGGGAGAGAAGGGTGCACCAGGCTTTGATAAGGTGACCTTCAGATTTATCCCAGATGATGAAACGAGATTATTGGAATTTAAGAAGGGGACGGTGAATGTTTTGCTGAATGTCCCCATTCAATATGTGGAAGAACTTGAGAAGGAACCTGGAGTCACGCTCGAGCGGGTGCCAGACTATGTACTCAATTATTTAGGCTGGAATAATAAACTCCCGATATTCCAAGATGTTAGGGTAAGACAAGCAATAGCATTGGCGGTTGACCGTGAACCGATCATTCAGACAACGATGAGAGGGGAAGCTAAACCCGTATTTGGTCCGCTTCCTAGTGTAGTATTTGGGTATAGTCAGACAATTGAGGATAAAGCAAAAGAGAAATATGCTCACAACGTCGAAAAAGCAAAACAACTGCTTGCTGAAGCAGGCTGGAGTGAAACGAATGCGAACGGAATTGTGATGAAAGATGGGAAGCCCTTCTCAGTTGATTTATGGGTCACCAACGAGCCGGCTAAGCAACGTGCAGCACAGATTATTCAGAATCAGTTAAAAGAAGTTGGAATCGAAGTCAAAATAGCGGTTAAAGAATCTGCAGCAATTATTGAGCAAACGCCAAAAGGTGCACACCAGATGATTCTATGGACCTACGGCTGGTTTGACGCTGATGTGATGTACTTCCTATTATTCGGTAAGGGAAGATCGACTAGATTACACTATGAGGTTGATGAATTGGATCATATCTTGCAGCGAGCTAGAGTTGAAACAGACACAAAAGCCCGCCTCAAGCTATATGAGGAAGCACAAGAGTTCCTGCTTGAGCAAACTCCGTTTGTACCTTTATTTGTAAGGGAAAGCATTACTGCCACTCGAGGACTCGAGAAGTTTGAGATGCATCCGATCTCCAATGCCATTCAATGGAAAGAGGTAGAAGTAGGACAGTAATCAACTAGTTGCCAGATTGAGGAGGGATTGCGGTGACAAATTATTTCCTTAAGAGATTACTCGCCATGGTCATGACCTTAATTGGTGTCTCTCTAATCGTATTTATGATGGTCCATTTAATTCCAGGCAATCCTGTAACTTATATACTAGGGGACTTCGCAACGGAAGAAATGGTCAAAGAATTAGAAAGTCGGTTAGGGCTGGATAAGCCCTTACCGATCCAATATTTAAGCTATATGTCTGGAGTGATGCAGGGAGACTTTGGGACCTCATATATTACAGGATATAGTGTCATGGAAGAGATTCTGAATCGAATTCCGATAACTGCGCAACTGGCTATTTATAGTGTTTTATTCGGGTCATTTGTAGGGATTCTCATGGGTACGATTGCTGCAGTTAAACATAACACGATATTCGATCGACTGGCCATGCTAGTTTCTCTGATTGGTATATCTGCTCCTAGCTTTTGGATTGCTCTGTTTTTAATTTTAATATTTTCTTATCACTTGAGCGTTTTTCCTATATCAGGGTACACCGGTTTTTACTCCCTCATACTTCCATCGATTACCCTTGGGCTAGGTTCAGCCGGAAACATTGCTAGGATGACACGTTCTAGTATGCTGGAAGTGATTAAGCAGGATTACATTCGGACAGCGCAGGCTAAAGGAGCAAATTTGTACCGACTGGTGTTTCATCACTGCTTGCAGAATGCTTTGATCCCCGTCATTACATTGATAGGAATGCAATTCGGATACTTATTGGCAGGAGCAGTCGTTACCGAAACGGTTTTTGCTTTGCCTGGCATAGGCAGCCTTGTTGTTTCCTCCATTGCAACTAGAGACATTCCAACGGTACAGGGGTTAATCCTGTTCATGGCTTTTATGTTCATTCTCGTGAATTTAATAGTAGATCTTCTTTATACCAAATTAGATCCGCGAATCCAATTTGACTAACAATGTCACTTCACGGAGACAAGCTGTTGACCTCTGGACACAGAAACAATCCCTAAGGCAGATAGCTTATCTCCCTCATCACACGTTCCGAGGGGAGGGTCACCTTCATGGCACACGTAAAATTGGAAAACGATTCACCGGTCATCATGTCCGAGGAAGTAGAACCGAGATCGCAATCTTTTTTTTACATGGCATGGAAAAAACTTAGACGAAACAAAAGTGCCATGTTTGGAGGTTTCATTCTTTTATTTTTTATCGTAATCTCGGTATTTGCACCTTATATTGCTACCCATCCAGTAAATGAAATGAGATTTGAGGATAGTTTGCAGGCACCTAGCTCTGAACATTGGTTGGGTACAGATGAATTCGGAAGAGATATATTCACCCGCATTCTATATGGAGGAAGGGTCTCTTTGCTTATGGGACTTGTTGCGGTCTCAATTGCAGGGAGTGTCGGAATCCTTATAGGTGTGATCGCGGGCTATTATCGGAAAGTTGATGTCTATATTATGCAGTTCATGGATATCCTTATGTCTTTCCCATCCTTACTTATGGCTATCGTGATCGTGGCTATCCTTGGTGTCGGGCTAACAAATGCCATGTTAGCTGTCGCTATCGCAATTATTCCATCCTTTGTACGGGTAGTGAGAGGATCGGTGCTGGCTGTTCGTGAGAAGGAATACATTGCTTCCGCTGTGGCATTAGGAGTAAGAGATTGCAAGATTATCGTTAAGCACATTCTGCCTAATATCGCTTCTCCAGTGGTCGTGCTAGCAACGCTCGAGTTCGGCGTGAGTATTTTAGCAGCTGCGTCCTTAAGTTTTCTTGGACTTGGCGCACAGCCGCCAAACCCAGAATGGGGTGCATTAGTTTATGTCGGTAAGGCATTCTTAACCCAAGCATGGTGGATGACACTATTCCCTGGTATGGCCATTATGTTGGTCGTGTTAGGCTTCAATTTATTAGGTGATGGATTGCGGGATGCCTTAGATTCAAGATTAAAATAAATGAATTAAAAGGAGTGATTATGATGAGTTTACAGCAGAAGATAGAATCCATTGCAAGTGAAGCTGTGGGGATGTTTGGCGTATCCATTAAACATTTAAATACCCAGGAAGAGGTCAATATAAACGAAAACCGACTATTTCAAACAGCGAGTGTAGTGAAGATTCCGATCCTTGCTGCCCTTATGGAAGAGGCGTATAAAGGGAATATCGACTTGCACAAACGTATGCCTATAAGAGAAGAAGACTTCGTCCCCGGTTCAGGTGTGTTGAAGGAATTTGAAATTGGAGTGGAAGTCACAATTAAAGATATGGCAACGATGATGATCATCGTAAGTGATAATTTGGCAACGGATAAAGTTCTGGGTTTACTAGGAGCAGATCATGTCCAAAGAAGAATGCATGAATCAGGGATGCAAAATATGTACATCAAGCACTCCATTTGGGAACTTTTAAGCCATTGTGTTGGCATCCCTCCAAAATCGTATAACAAGGAAGACTTTAACGAAATTACTCGTCGCTTGAATACTAGCCAATATGATATGGACAATATTGTTTACCAAGAATCTACCGAAAACAACGTAAGCACTCCAAAGGACATGACAAGATTACTAGAAATGATAGCCAAAGGAGAATTCGTCTCTAAAGATTGTTCGGACGACATCATTGACATTCTTTTAAAGCAACAGCTTCGGCAGCGTATCCCGCGTTTAATCCCTTATGGGACAAAGATTGCAAATAAAACCGGAAGCTTGGCAACAATTGTCAACGACGCAGGTATTGTCTACATGCCAGAGAACAAAGGGGCATTTGTCATGAGCGTGTTTTCTAAAGGTGTGGCCTCTTCTTATGACGCAGAAAGAACAATCGTTCAAATGGCTCAAACCGCGTACCAACATTTTTTGGGCGAATAGAAAAGCAGGGTGATATAGAGAAATACCACCGAGAGGAGGAGTGAAAGATGGAACTCAAGACAAGGCAAAAAGAGCTGCTGAGAGTGGAAAACATGAATATTAGATTCAAGGGAGAAGGTGGGAAGCTTATTCCTGCTGTAAGAGACCTGAATTTTTGCATTAATGAAGGAGAAACGGTGGGTCTCGTAGGTGAGTCCGGATGCGGGAAAAGTGTGACCTCTCTTTCACTCATGAGACTCATTCCTCCTCATTCCGGTTTAGCTGAGGGGAAGATTATACTCCAAGATCAAGACATCAATCAATTGTCAGAAAGAGAAATGCGCTCACTACGAGGGAATAGGGTGTCCATGATCTTTCAAGAGCCTATGACTTCCTTGAACCCTGTTCAAAAGATCGGAAAACAAATTGGAGAAGTTATATATCTTCACTCTAGTCTAAGCAAAGAAGAGATCCAGCAGAAATCAATAGAAATGCTAAAAAAAGTAGGAATCCCGAGGGCTGAAAAAATAATAAACGATTATCCACATCAATTGTCCGGGGGCATGAGGCAACGAGTGGTCATCGCGATGGCCATGGCATGCAATCCTAAACTACTTATTGCTGACGAACCGACTACAGCCCTCGACGTAACGATTCAGGCTCAGATACTAGAGCTTATGAATGAATTAAAAGAACAATACAACACATCCATATTGCTTATCACGCACGACCTGGGTGTCATTGCAGAGATGGCTGATCGCGTGATGGTTATGTATTACGGTCAAATTGTAGAACAGGCTGATGTGCGTACACTTTTCAAACATCCTAAGCATCCCTATACCATTGGTCTTTTAAATTCTGTTCCTGATATAGATGATGAAAGTAATGATCCACTAAAACCGATAGAAGGGAATGTTCCAACTCTTGGTATGATCAAGGCAGGGTGTGCGTTTAGGGACAGGTGTCAACATTCGTTTCAGAAGTGTCACGAGCAAAACCCACCACTTTTCAATCATCAAGGTCAATTGGTTAGGTGCTGGCTTTATGAGGGACAGGAGGTAATCTCATGAGTCAAACTTTATTATCCGTTGATCATTTAAAAACCTACTTTCCAACTGGGAAAGGTCTGTTCCAAAGGAACAAGGGTTTTATTAAAGCGGTCGACGATATTTCATTCCAAGTCAATCGTGGCGAGACACTTGGCATTGTAGGTGAGAGTGGATGCGGGAAGTCAACCATGGGCAGAAGTATTCTCCGTTTGATTGAGCCAAGTGCTGGATCTGTCAAGTTTAATGGAATTGAAGTAACCCATTTAAATCAAAATGAACTAAGAAAATTACGAAGTAAGATGCAAATTGTTTTTCAAGATCCCTATGCTTCTCTGAATCCACAAATGACGGTTGGATCAATCTTAAATGAGGCTTTAATTACGCATCACATCGGTGAGACAGATCAAGAGAGAAAAGAGAAGATAGCAGAGCTGTTGATGACCGTTGGGTTAAGGCCTAAGCACGCAAGCTTCTATCCACATGAGTTCAGTGGTGGTCAGCGGCAAAGAATTGGGATTGCCAGAGCGATAGCCGTGAATCCATCGCTTATTATTGCTGATGAACCGGTTTCTGCTCTGGATGTATCCGTTCAAGCCCAAATTCTTAACCTATTTCAAAACTTAAAGGAAGCATACGGTTTAACATATATTTTTATTGCACATGATCTCAGTGTGGTTAAACATGTGAGTGACCGTATCGGGGTTATGTATTTAGGGAAAATAGTAGAGCTGGCCGATAAAAAGCAATTATTTAAGAAACCTCTACATCCATACACACAGGCCCTGATGTCTGCAGTCCCTTCATTAGATCCGGATGTTAAAAAAGAGAGAATTATTCTTCAGGGGGACTTGCCCAGTCCAGCATCCCCACCGGAAGGCTGTTCCTTCCATACTCGATGCAGCTATAGAATGGATGTCTGTAAGACGGTGAAGCCCAGAGAAACCGTCGTTGACAACGGTTTTGTGAGTTGTCACTTGTATGATGATCAGTATAAATCGTAAAGTTTTTGAAGTGTTGCCAGGGGGGTTCCCCTGGTTTTTTCTAGTTAAGGTTACGGAATTACGAAGTTGATTCACCCAAAATGGAAGAGATAAGTTTATAGATTATGGTAATATAGAGGGAAAAGGAGGAGACTCATGGAGAAATATGGTTTATATCAAATAACGATCCCGCTTCCTTTTCGACTTAATCATGTTCACTGTTATCTGGCTCGTCAAGGGAATCGATGGAAGATCATAGATACAGGTTTGAATCGGAAGGAGACGGAGAATGTATGGCAAGAGGCGTTTGAGACGAATGGAATTAATGTGGCGGAGGATATTGATGATATCATTCTGACTCATCATCACCCTGATCATCTTGGGTTTGCAGGTCGAATGGAGGAATGGACCCAAGCTCCAGTTAAGATTAGTAAACTTGCAGGCTATTGGGCGCAATATGTTTGGCAAGACTCAACGTATTCAAAGACTCGCGAGTTTTTTGAAAACAACGGGTTACCAGCTGATTTACTAGTGGATATGGCAGAGTATGATCAAAAATTTCACTCTTACCTCATGCCTTTGCCTAAGCGGTTGGAGACATTTGAAGAAGGTGAATATCTGCAAATTGGGGAATTGAAATATGAAGCTATATCAACACCAGGACATGCGGATGGTCACATGTGCTTTTATAATTTAGAGGAAAAGGTCTTGCTAGGCGGAGATCACATCCTAAAGAAAATCACTCCCAATATCTCTTATTATGGATATGGAGAGGAGAACCCTCTGAAGGCTTATATAGAATCGCTGAATCGAATTCAGAGTCTAGAAATTTCGCTCATACTACCTGGTCATGGGCCAATCATTACGGATGTGGGTGAACGTATCAATGAAATTCTAAAACACCATGAAGAACGATTGGCACAGGTTTTAGACGATGTAATTGGGGAAGAGACCGCCTATGATATCTGCAATCGCTTGTTTAAAAGAGAACTCACTGTTCATGAACAGCGATTTGCTATGGGTGAAACACTAGCGCATTTGAATTATCTAGTAGGGTTAGGTGAAATACAAAAAAGCGTGGATGATGGTGGAAACGTTTTATTTAAAAAATAGTACAAAAGATAAAAGAAGCTTTTCTTATCATGAAGAGAGCCTATGAAGGCAGAAAAGCTTCTTTAGAAATTCTTCTTAATTTAGCAACTTAACAATCTTTTCCTGTGCTTCGTTTGAATCGGTTCCCTCGATGATCAGAAATAGATGGTCAAAGGGGTGCAGGGACAGCGTTATCAAATCTATAAGATTCTTGGCGTTTGCTTTGAAATTTCCCTTCATGAGATAGATCTCCGATTCGAAAGCGGAGCTTTGCACAGCAATCTCCTCTAATAAACGGTATGGCGCTGATTTCTGAAGAATGATGTCAGTAGTCATGTGTTCCACTTCCTTTTCGGTTTGTTATTGTTACTATAAGCGCTGGGAAGATCGAAGGTGTAATGTATGTAATGTTTTCTTACAGTGAAAATCGAAAGGCGTAGCCGATGAAACGGGTGCATGAATCAATGGTCAAATGTGGGGAGATTTTCTGATATCAATAGAAAATAAAACATATACGAAAGCGAACAAAAAAAGGTCGCAAATCTGCGACCTATCTTAGCACTAGTCTAGCCATTTCTTTTCAAGTTTTGTAAATTCACCTTTAAGTTTCATCTCTTGCATCCAAAGATCAACCCAATTCGAGAAGATCGAGTCTCCACGGTGCATTAGGTATCCCATCTGGCTTTTGGTGAATGTACGATCGGCCAAGGCTGCGTAGAGGCGAGGGTTATCTTTTCCATAACGGATAGCTTCAATACTATCCGTGATCATGACGTCCACTTTACCATCTGCAACCATATCAGGAATCTCTAAGTTATTCTCAACGACAATAACTTCAGCTTTCTTTATATGTTCATTTACGAACTTTTGATTCGTACCGCCAGGATTTACCCCAATCTTAACTCCAGGTTGATCGATAGCATCAAGGCTTGTAAACTTATCCTTATCTTCAGGACGAATCAACGGAGATTTTCCATAGTCTAGATATGGAGTAGTTAATTGAGCTTTCTTTTGACGCTCCAAGGTGCGAGAGATCCCACCCATTGCTATATCAAATTTATCTGCCAAGAGATCATCCATCAGTCTTCTCCAAGAAGTTTGTACAAATTCTACTTCTACGCCTAAATCCTTAGCTAGCTGCTTTGCCGTATCAATATCATGTCCTTCATATGTATTGGTTTCTGGATTAAGGTAAGTAAACGGTTTGTAATCCCCTGTTGTTCCAATTCGAATGACTCCTCTTTTAATAATGGTATCCAACCGCGATTCAATCTGCACTGTGTTTTCTTTTGAATCCCAAGTTACGACACGACCGAGAGCATCGGCCATCGCACGAGCAGATACTACCGCATGACCCTCAACCAATTGCCCCGTCACTCCTTTTCCATCAACAATTACCTTTACAGACTGGTCTGAATTAGCATTAGCATAAGGAGTAGCAGCAGCTGCAAAATAACCAGACGCAAATAGAGATAAGGCTAACACTCCTTTTAATAATCTACTTTTATTCATAAAAGCCCTCCTATTTATTGAATTATGGCATATTATTTGGTATTTTATCACATCTTGTTGAGAAATGTAACACAAATCAGAAAAAAGTAAAAACTCTTGATTGGGTTAATGGTACCAATAAAAGTTAGTACTATGTCGTTACGATCGGAGGGGGTAGAATGAACTTATTAAATAACCGATGGCTTCTGAGAATGAAAAGAAATGAATTTCGTCTAAAGGACGTGAGTAAAAGCGCTAAAGAAAAGAGGAATACTTACAACGTTTGTTATGGGTGTCGTATTCATTGGAATTTATCTCCAAGAAGCCAGTGAAGAAGAGAATCGGATTATATGGGAAAATATTCGCTAAGGAGTGAAGAGGGTGAAAGTGAGAAGAAAGAAGTTTATATGGTTGACGATAATAACAATCATTTTGGTGATTTCCGCACTGTTGTACTCTTCCTTGTTCGGACTCCCTTGGAAAAAGGTATCTGTTTCTAAGGATTTAATAAGCTACTTAGATGAACGATATAAAGAGGAATTTAACGTAAAAAAGATGATATACAACTTCAAAGATGGAAAATATGGAATCATTGTCTCACCTCTGCAAAATCAAGAAATAGAATTTCATGCAACACAAGGATATGGACAGTACCTTTATGTTGACAATTACCCCGAACGAACATGGGAATATGAAATGAAGCGAGACTTTGAAACTGAGGTCAAGAAGGTATTTCCAGACCTCATTTATTTTGGGGTAAGTACTGTGCAGGGGGAGAGCCTAGATCAAGTGAAAGAGGCAAGGTTTCCAACTTATCGAGAAACAGATTCTTTGTTATCTGCCAGTGTGAGAATGAACAAGACGTTTGACGATACCGAGGAGATTTGGGAACAGATCTATGCGTTCAGTAAGGTCGTTCAGGAAAACGTCAAAAACGGAGAAGTCTTAATTTTCTTCGATCCAACGGGAGAAGATGGACAAGTGTTCATAAGTTGCGAAATAAAGAATAACGTCTTGGTTAATAAGGAGGAGATCAGGAATATCTGTGAGGTAACGGAGTTTCCCAAAGGGAATTGAGATGGCTCATAAAAAATAAGCGGAGCAATCCCGCTTATTTTTGTAGATGGTACTGATATTGCCCGAATAGACGGATTTTTTTTCGTTATTCAATAAAAATGCCTCAAATTAAGGAAGATTTGATGATTTAGCGGAAAAAAATCCGCTTATTAGGCCGCTTTTTAGTTGTTCATGATCAATAGCGGAAAACTCTCCGCTTATTTGTTCCACCTTGTGAGTACGAATAGCATTTGGGTTAATCTAATGGATAGTTCTTGCTTTCTATTTCTTTTTATTTTAATCTCGGACATAGAAAGGAGATACGAACAATGTGGGGAATAATTACTACAGTATTTTTAGGTTTATATGGTCTAATGAGTTATTACATAGGGAGCAGGGGGTGGTATACCCTTGGCAAACAGGCGCCACGTCCCTACCAGATACTCTATTGGATCTTTTTTCTTTTACTCATTTTATCCTTCCCCCTAGCTGAGCTAGGGGAGGAAGTGTTGCCTATTACCATTGCTCCGGTTCTTACCATCTGGGGAGGGTACTCCATGGTGGCGGTTTCCTATCTATTTTTGCTGCTTCTGGTTACTGATTTAATAAGGTTATTGGATAAAAGGATTGCCTTTTTACCAGTCATAATCAGAGATCATAAAAAAACTCCACTGACCTTAGGTTTTTTGCTTGTGTGCCTCGTGTTAATTGTAGTAGTTTACGGCAGTTGGAATGCTCGAAATCCCATAGTGAAAGAGTATGACTTAACCGTATATAAGAATGCAGGACCACTTGATCAACTACACATTGCATTGGTTTCCGATCTACATTATGGCCCTATTATAGATACGAAGAGAATTGAACGAATGGTGGAAATGGTTAAGGATCTACAACCAGACATCATTTTACTTGCTGGGGATATTACGGATGGGAGTCTTCTACCGGAACAAGGAGCGAAATTGGCTGCTGTATTAGCGCGACTGCAATCCCCAATGGGAACATACATTGTTCCTGGCAATCATGACCGCGACCTCCGGGATGACCAAAGTGAACTTATGAATGAGTTAATAGAATCGGGTATTACTGTGTTAAAGGATAATTATATTACTATAGGAGACCATTTTCACCTAATAGGTAGAGATGATCCTAATCGGCGTAGGGGAGTTGATCGGATGGAACTAGAGGAACTGCTTGTGGGAACAGATCCGTCAAAACCTTTGATCTTATTAGATCATCAGCCACTAGATCTCTCCCGGGCTCAGGAGCTTGGGATTGACTTGCAACTTTCTGGTCATACCCACAGGGGACAGATCTTTCCAGCGAATCTGATCACAGGGCAAATCTATGAAATAGATTGGGGTTTACTTAAAAAGGATGCCTATCATCTAATTGTATCTTCAGGTTTTGGCACTTGGGGTCCGCCTTTAAGAATAGGAAATCGACCGGAAGTTGTAAGTATAAAGATTGATTTTCATTAAACAGAATAGAACAAAAGAGCCAACTAATGGCTCTTCTTCCATGCACATTTAGCTACCATCCTGCGAACTTTTTACCAAATCCATATCAATCTTTCCATAAGCCAGGTCGGTAAAGGCTTGTTCTAACACGGATACAGCATGCTCGATTTCCTCCTTAGTGATGGTAAGAGGAGGAGTGATCTCGATCACATTGCTGTGAATGCCAACATAAAAGACTAGCAAACCAAGCTCATAGCATCGGTAGCAGATTGCGGCTGTTTTCTCCGTTGCTGGGGTTTTTGTGATGCGATCTTCTACTAATTCGATACCGATAGCAAGGCCATGTCCTCGAACGTCTCCTATCCACTCTACCTTCGTTTGAAGTTCTTTTAACAACTTCATAAAATAGTCGCCATTTTCTTGTGCTTGTTTCAGTAAGAACTCTTCTTCAAGGATTGCTATATTCTCTAGGGCTGCGCGACTACAAACAGGATTGCCACTAGTTGTGAACATATGAATACCTGATCCGACATCAAGGATTTCTTGCCTAGCCACAACGGCACTAAGGGGAAGCCCGGCACCAAGAGACTTGCCTAAGACGGTAGCGTCCGGCGTAACACCTGTATGCTCATAAGAGAACCATTTCCCTGTTCGGCCCATACCAACTTTGACTTCATCAAAGATCAAAGCGATGTCATAGTGCTTGCATAGTTTTTCAAGTCGTGGAAGAAAATCATCGGGTGGAACAATTAACCCACCGTCACTTTGAATTCCTTCTATTATCAGCCCAGCAGTCTGTTCTGGCGGACATACAGTACGGAAAACTTCGTCTTCAAGATACTGTAGGACTTGATCAGTCAATCGATTGGTTTCTCCAAATGGAGGTCGATAAGGATTCGGATAAGGAATTTTGATAACGTTTCCACTTCCGATAAACATGGATTGGGCAGGGTGTCCGGATAAGGAGAGCGACCCCATGGTTTGACCGTGATAAGAACCCATAAAGGAGATCATACGTGATCGTTTTTTAGCCAGTGGAACCAGTTTTGCAATACAGTCATTCGCGTCTGAACCGGAATGCCCAAACCATACCTTTTTAGAGAAATTTCCTGGAGTGATTTCTACTAATTTGTTAGCTAAGGCCACCATGGTTTGTTCAGGTGCCGACAATTGTGACGTAAAAGACAAGGTATCGTACTGTTCTTTGATAACCTGACTTATTCGTTGATGACTATAGCCAATTCCGGCAACCGCCCACCCAGCAGTCAAGTCTAAATATTCTTTACCATTGGGATCTGTTAATCTCGTACCTTTTGCAGATTGAACCGTGATAGGGAAGAAACGGATCTTTAGTGCGTTAGCAATAAGTTGATCTTCCATAACTAGAAATGGGTTAGACATGAATCTTCCTCCTTATGATTGGAAGTGAAATTTTTTCAACTTGTAATTCAAATTCTGTCTAGAAATCCCAAGCTGTTCACTCGCTTTGGTTACATTTCCTCTGGAGTCCTTTAATGCTCTGTCAATGATCAGACGTTCTAGTTTTTCTAGTTGTTCTGGCAAGGTACCGTTCGATGGCTCAATGTCTTGTCTTGTGTCAGGCAATGTTTGCTGAAGCATTTTTGTTTTGAGACCAGGGGGAAGGTGGTCATAGCCAATTCTACTTTCGTCATAGATGAGATTTAAACATCCCTCAATAACGTGTTCTAGCTGACGAACATTACCTGGCCAGGAATAATGTAGAAGAAAATGAAAAACATCATCTTCCATGCCATCTACCACAACGTCTAAAGTAGGAGCATGCTTAGCGAGAAAATGGTCGATTAGTATGGGAATGTCATCCTTACGATTACGTAAAGGTGGAATAACAATATTCACAACACCTAGTCTATAATACAGATCCTCGCGCAAGCGCTGGTGGGAAATAGCCTGCATAGGATCTTCATTCATCGTTGCAATAACGCGAACGTCAATATCCAAGATTTTTGATGAGCCTAAACGTTGGATTTTTCGCTCTTGAAGAACGCGGAGCAGTTTTGCTTGCAAATCTGGACTCATGGAGTTAATTTCATCAAGGAGAAGTGTTCCTCCTTGGGCTTGTTCTAACAAACCTGCTCGATCAACTGCGCCAGTGAAACTCCCTGCTGTTGTGCCCAAAAGCAACCCTTCCAGGAGGGTTTCAGGTAGGGCTGCACAATTTTGTGCAATAAATGGCTTGTTCTTTCTTGGACTCTCATTGTGAATGCTCTGAGCAAAAAGTTCTTTACCCGTTCCGGTCTCTCCAACAATCAGGATATTAGACGCCGAGCGTGCGGAGCGACGAGCCTGCTCTACGGTTTGCCTCATTTCTCTGCTAGAGTACTTAATACTTTCAAAGTGAAATCTAGTATTGTTTTTTTCTGACAGAGTTCGGGGGACGGATACCGAATCCTCTTTTGAACCTCGTTTTTGCATTTGCATAATAGTTTCCGTGAGTTGTTTTTGTTCTGTAATATCTTTTGAAATCTCTAGTGCCCCAAGTTTTTTATTCTCTATATAAATTGGGATGGTTTTAGTTAGCGTAGTGACAGCTTTCCCATTGGTGGTGAAATGAGTCTCGCGTTGATTGAGGATACGTCCCGTTCGAAGACAGGTCAGAAGAGTACTGTTTGATTCCTCTACGTTCCAAATCTCTTGTATTCTCCTTGTTCTTACCGATTCTGGTTCAAGCATATCAATTTCGCCCATCTTTCGATTGTAGAAAATGACCGTTCCATGGGGGTCGACCGCACAAATGCCTTCTTCCAAATGATCTAGAATCATATCGAAAGCTTGTTTTTGCTCGTTTGCTTCCATTAGCTGATGTTGGAGCTGATGAACTTGTGTCATGTTTTTAAGTACAAGTAGGTAATACCCAGACTCTAAAAAGGAAAGGTTGCCTACATGTTGTTGGGTGCCGAGAGAAATTGGAATTCCGGTCACGGTAGACTTTTTTAGAAGACTTCTTCTCAACTCCTCTGATGGTATAAGTTCCAATATAGAGGAGCCTATAAGCGATTGCTGCCCCCCTGTAAAAAGACGGCTAGCGGGTCGGTTGAGAGAGTGGACGACTCCTTCCTCAGTGAGAAAAAGGATGCTGTCGAACAAGGAATTCCACATCTCCTGTAAAGATAGGGTAGAGTCCATACTTCACCTCATGTGTAAATAAATTTGCTGAAAAATATTTTTCAGTAATTTTTGTCGCAGGTTGAAAGGTGGAAATTATATCTTCTAAATCATACCAAAACCCATAATAAATTTGGAAGATTTTTTATTATTTTATAATAAGAAAAATAATTTGCTGAAAAAAATTGAGCAATAGCAAAATTATTTTCTCTTATGAATAGGGGAATGAGCGGAATTGTCTGAATCGACACGCAGTTTGTGTTGGCATATATCTTGCAAATAGAGAATTAACATACAAAAGGAGGTATAAAATGTCAAAATCTAGAGTGTCTCTCGCTCATTGTCAGGCTGTAGATGTTCATGCACATCCTTACATTGCCAATCCAGAACCATTTACACCGGAGGAATTTGTTCGAAAGCTCTCACTAGCTGTCATACCAAATGAGATTCCAAAGGATTATCATCGTACTCCAAATCAGCCTTTTCCAGGGAGTAATATGTGGGTGCAAATTCTTATTCAACGGCTTGCCCAATATTTTTCATGCAAGCCATTGCTAGAAGAAGTGGTGGAGCATCGGAATAATAGAGCCATTAACTTTCCCTCGTATACTCGTGAGCTATTTCAAGATGCGAAACTGACTGGAATTGTTGCGGACTTTGGTTATCCACAGCCTATGTTAAACAAAAAAGAGTATGCTGAACTGTGTGGATCAAGACTCTGGGAGGTCTATCGGATTGAGCCTGTTATGGTACGTCTTCGTCAAGAATGTGCTAGTTTCGGTGAATTTCTAGAACAATATCGGGCAGATCTGAATACCACATTGCAAAGGGAAGGTGTGATAGGGCTAAAATCCATTATTGCTTACCGGAGTGGTCTCGAGATTAGTCCAATGGATGAGCAGGCTGCGGCTGAACAATATACGGAATTCCAAGTTAATGAACGAGCGAAGGTAAAGGCTTTACGAGATTACTGTCTACACATTGCTATGGAAGAGTGTACGAAATCTGATAAAGTGATGCACATTCATACGGGTATCGGGGATGGTGATGTTGTACTACCTAAAGCAAGTCCTAGTTTTCTCCTCGATTTCTTACGAGAATATCAGGATACGAAGGTTCATCTTGTGCATGGGGGTTATCCTTGGGTAGAAGAAGCTGCGTTTATTGTAAGTATTCTTCCCAAAGTATATATGGATATCTCACTGCAGAATCCATTCAGTGGGCATGGAGTTCAAAGAATTTTATCACAGGTGTTTGAATTTGCCCCATTTGATAAGGTTATGTATGGATCGGATGCCTTCACCGTTCCAGAAATGAACTGGTTAGGCGTGCATCTGTTTAAAGAGTGTTTTGAAAACGTTTTAACCTCATGGGTGGAATCGAATTATATGGACAGTGCAACGGCTCAGGTTATTGGCGAAATGGTTCTGTACAGAAACTTTGAAAATGTGTACCAAAAACAATTAAAGGAGGCCTTCGCATGAGTCAATCGACGACATTAGAGCTAGCTCCGGAAAGAAAGCTAGGATATTGGCACATTTGGGCACTAGGAGTTGGGGCGGTTATAGGGGATGGAATATTCCTCTTGATGGGTCAAGGAATTGCAACAGCGGGTCCAGGGGCCATTATGGCCTATTTGGTTGCCGGTCTTTCACAGCTATTCCTGATGGTAGCCCTAAGCGAATTGGCTGTGGGGATGCCGAATTCGGGAGCGATGTCTCTGTGGGTTGAGAGATTTATGGGGAAATGGTGGGGCTTTCTAGCAGGATTTACGTTTGCTGTGGGGTGGGTGATTGCGGGTGGTAGTGTAGGGCTAGCACTCGGTCAGATTACCATGTGGTTTTTCCCGCAATTAGAAGGAAGTTACTGGTCTATTATATTTGCTATTTTCTTTATTTCTATCTTTGCACTCCTTAATATCCTAGGTACACAAATTGCAGCGAAGACACAGCTTGTTCTTGTTTTAATTATGACAGGAGTAATGGCCCTTTTCTCTCTTATCGGCTTAAAAGACATCAACACGGAGCATTTTACTCCTTTTCTTCCGAATGGTATTGATGGCTTTTGGGCGGCAGTTCCCCTTGGAACCTATGCTTATCTAGGTGCAGTTACTCTAGCTACGGCAGGTGGAGAATGTAGGAATCCAAGGGATTTACCTAAGGCTCTTATTTGGTCAAGTATGACATTTATCGTATTGTATTCCTTCGCACAAGTCGTTTTACAGGGGTTGATTCCTTGGGATCAGGTATCGATGGACCATTCCCCGTTTACCGCTGCTGCTGAGCAGGTATTTGGTTTTGCAGGTGCCTTCATCATGAATATTGCAGCTTGGATTGCTGCAGCGACATGTATTTTGATGGGGACTTTATACTCCGCCTCTCGAATCTTTTATTCTCAGGCTCGTCGGGGATATTTACCCGCTTTTTTTGGTCATCTTCATCCGAAAACTGGAACTCCTGTGTACGGTATTATTGCGGTTTGGGCTGCATCCGTCGGGTTAGTCTTACTGGGAGCAGTAAATCCAGATTTCTTATACGTTGAACTTTCTACTCAATTGGTTCTGGCCTGGATGGTTTCATGGACCCTAGCGTTAATCGCTGGTGTTTTATACCGGAAAAATAACATGGATGAGGTCAGTCAATTGTCATGGAAACAGCCGTTGTATCCCTTGTTCCCCATTCTTGGTTTTGTTGGGATCGGTATTGTTTGTTATGGAACTTTTGTAGGTTCGCCTATGACCCTTGTACGCGGTGCAATCTGGATGGGTGTTCTCTATGTACTCTTTAAGATGTTTCATAAATCTAAGGATGTAGGAGAATCTCAACAACAAGTGATGTAAGGAGTAGAAGTTATGCTTAGAAAAGAAGTAGAGGTAGCCCCTGAACTAGAGAGGAAGCTCAAGGAGATACGGCACTATCTTCATCAATACCCAGAGCTTTCATTTCAAGAATTTCAAACCTCCGAATTTATTGCATCTTGTCTGGATGATTGGGGCATTGCCTATCGCAGGGTAGGAGAAACGGGAATTGTAGTAGATATAATCGGTGGAAAGGGAGAAGGGCCACATATTGCCATTCGTGCAGATATAGACGCCCTACCCATTGAAGAGAAAACCGGTCTTTCCTTTGCGTCATGTCATCCTGGTGTCATGCATGCGTGTGGTCATGATGGACACACGACGATCTTACTAGGTGTGATTTATCAACTACATCAACATAGAGGACAATGGAATGGTCGTGTAAGAGGGATCTTTCAACCGGGAGAGGAAGCCGATGGCGCAGCACTTCGGATGATTGAGCAAGGTGTGTTGGAACAACCTCGAGTGGATCAGATGTTGGCCCTTCATCTGTGGCCCCATTTGCCTCATGGAACAATTGGTGTTAGGTATGGTGCTGTAACAGCTTCCTGTGACGATTTTGAATTTGAAATCCAAGGGAAGGGAGGGCATAGTGCACGACCTCATCAAAGTATAGACGCCATCATGATCTCGGCTCAGATCCTTCAAGCTCTTTCCTTTTATGTTACAAAAGCTAATAATCCAGTTGACCCGGTAGTGGTTCATGTAGGTGTCATTGAGGGAGGTTCAGCTAGCAATGTGGTGGCAGACCGGGTGGTATTAAAGGGGACCGTTCGTTCGGTATCACAGGCAACTCGCACAAAGATAAAGAAAGAGCTTACCCAATTGGTAGAAAATGTAGCAAAAACGCATGGTGGGAATGCTTGTGTGACTTTTACTGATGGGCACCCACCTGTAATTAATGACGAAGAAATCACAAAAACCCTCGAGAAAAGCGCAAGAGAATGGCTAGGCGAGTCCGTCCATATTCTCAAAGAGCCATCCATGGGGGCAGATGACTTTGGCGCTTTTGCTGAGCGCGTTCCTAGTACTTATTTTCGCTTAGGCGTGGGAAAGGCGGGGTCTCCGGTGGTGGATTTACACCACCCTGGTTTTCAATTCGATGATACGATTATCCCAATTGGAGTCACCCTTGTCACCCGGACTGTTTTAAAACTAATAAATAATGAGGAGAGAGCTTAGATGATGACTGTAGATAAAGTGCTTGAAATCGTAGAGAAAGAACAGGTTGAATTTATTCGGGTAGAGTTCTTAGATTATGCAGGGGTTACACGCGGTCGGACCTTACGCCCGAAGCAATTAAGGGATGCTATGGAAAAAGGGGTTAACTTTAGTACAGCCATTATGTGTTTTGACGTATTTGATGAATATATTCCAAACCCAACTTATGGTCCGAACGATGGTGATTTCTTTGCGGTACCGGATCCGACTACCTTTGCCATCCTACCTTATCGTAAAAATACAGCACGCATGCTCTGTGATCTTGTGGATGTTAATGGTGATCCTTGGCCGGGTTGTCCAAGGAACGCACTAAAGAGGTTGTTGAATGAAGTGGAAACCTTATTGGGCGGCAAGATGTTCATGGCATTTGAACAGGAAGCGTATTTATTAAAGGAAGTGAACGGTGTACTTGAGCCTGCTGATCAAAGTCATTGTTTCTCGTCTGAAGGAACCGATATTCAAGAAGATTTCATCCAAGAATTTGTTTATTCACTAGAGGCGATGGGAGTGGAAACCGAACAGATCTCAAGTGAATTTGGGCCTGGTCAATTAGAGATCAATTTAAAATATGCTCCTGCCCTTAAAGCTGCTGATGATCAAGTGACCTTCTCTCATTTATATAAACAAATAGCACGTGATAAAGGAATGGTTGGTACACTTATGCCGAAGCCTTTTCCGCATCTTGCAGGAAGTGGGTTGCATGTGCATATTAGCCTATATGATCAAGCAGGTGAAAATCTGTTTGAGGATTTAACCGATCAACGCGGATTAGACATGTCGGATAAAGCTTACCATTTCATCGGCGGATTATTAAAGCATGGTCCTTCTCTTATCGCGATTGGTGCCCCAAGTATCAACTCCTATAAAAGAATGCAACCAGGTTCGTGGGCCCCTGCACATGTATGCTATGGAGCTGGGAATCGTTCCGTTCTCGTAAGAATACCAGAGAAGAGAAGAGCACGTCGTTTTGAATATCGTGGAGCCGATGGTACCTGCAACCCTTATCTGTTGGCTGCTTGCCTTGTTGCCGCTGGACTACATGGTGTGCAAAATCAGATGAATCCAGGTGAGCCTGCAGATCTTGATGTAAGTAAGTTAAGTGAAGGACAATTGAAGGAAAGAGGAATTACTTGGGTTCCCCGCAGTCTAAGCCAAGCCGTAGACTATCTTTCTCATGATACGATACTAGCAGAAACCATTGGACGTTCAATCTGGGAGGAATATATTAAAATCAAGAGAACGGAATGGGACAAATACTCTCGGTACGTAAGTGACTGGGAACGAAAGGTCTTTACGTCCAGGTTCTAAGTAGGGGTGAAGAATTAATGAATATTCATTACATCCAAAACGACCCACTAGCTACGCCTGGCTTTATCAAGGATTGGGTTAAAGAGAGAGGGTATACATTAACAGGTACTCAATTCTATAATAGGGATCCTTTACCTATACTTGAGCATGTAGATTTACTCATCATACTCGGGGGAAGAATGGGGGCTTATGAGGAGGAGAAGTATCCTTGGCTGAGGGAGGAAAAAGAATTCATCCGCCAGGCGGTCCAACAGAAAAAAGGGGTCCTTGGCATCTGTTTAGGTGCACAAATGATAGCTGATGCCTTGGGAGGTCGAGCCTATCCCCATGTCCATAGCGAAATTGGCTGGTGGCCGCTTGAATTTACGGAGGAGGTTAGAAATAATCCTTTTCCTCAGGAATTCTGTTCCTCTTTGAACATGTTTCAATTTCATAGCGATACGTTTGACTTGCCAGACGGGGCTGTCCAATTGGCAACGAGTACCGCATGTAAGAATCAGGCTTTCGTCTATGGTGAGCGGGTCGTAGGATTACAGTTTCATCCCGAATTTACATTGGAGATGATTCGTTCCCTTGCTCAACTATTCCGTGATGCACTGCCTAATGGTCCATTCATTCAAAGTCCTGAACAATGGGAGGAGAGAGGGAGTGAACTCGAACAGGCACGATCGTTCTTATTTGGTTTGTTGGATCGAATGGTAAAAAAACAGGAGCGATGACCTTTCAAGTAAACAGCAAGTTTATGTAAAGCTTGCCGTGCGTACCAGCAAGCCCCGTCCATCCCATTGAACGTAAGGTAAGGATAAAAGGAGGTAAATCCTTACCTTATACTATAGTAAATGCAACATCTTCTGAATTTGAATAGATGAATGAAGGGCGAAATATGCGGATTTTTCGTTCTGTGTTATGGGTCTATTATTATTGTTAAAGGTAAGATTATGAATTAAAATGAGCAGTGAAGTTAAAATAGGAGAAGAGAGGTCCCAGCATGATTCATCGTATCGTATTAGTTAAATTTGCAGAAGAGACAACAAAAGAGCAGTTACAGGAAGTTATCGACCGTTTTAAAGCATTGAAAAATCACTTAACTGGTATTGTAGAGATTCAGGCGGGGTTTAATATCGCAGAGAAGAGTAAAGAATACCAGGTGGTTTTGAGTGTCCGATTTGAAGATCAAGCTGCTCTGGATGCTTATGTCACAAATCCGGAACATCAAGCAGTTGCTGCATATATAAGAGAAGTTGGCAGAGTCGATAGCATTGGTGTAGACTTTCAGTTGTAAGAAGGTCATATCTAGAAAAGCTTTATCCATAATAAGGATAAAGCTTTTTTATTTTTACACCGAAGGATAGGCAAGAGTGCAATTCCTATATTCTGGGCTACCGTACAGGCAATTTACCTCATCTTTAATATTATATAGTAATCACTAAGGAAAGGGGGCAGTTCAATATGAGTGTACCTTTCGCTGGTGGGGCTGGATTAGGTGGCGGCTTAGCGTTCATTCTAGTTCTCTATATCCTGCTTGTCATTATTGCTCGTCCAGGATTCGTGGTTTAAGCAAGAAGATGAACGGTGAGGGACTCCAAGTGGGGTCCCTTTTTTACCTCCTCCCTTATTTGAGTACGATACACATAAGGCTGTTATCATCGTTTAGATTCCAGTCGATAAAGATATCAGATAATCTTTGATTGAAAATTTCTTGAAAAGGGCCACTCCTATGAAAAAAACCTTTTTCCAAGTCATCTTTTGTAACGAGAAGAGTTTGTTGAAACCCTTTAGCGATTAAGGCTTTCTCTAAAGTAATTAAAATTCCCACGCGTAGAACTAAATAAATCGAAGGAGTGATTTGATAGGCTTCTGTCCGATCTGGAACTTTCTGAACCATCTCGCTAATTCGATTAACCTCATCAAGTAGGGGAGTCTGTTCTAGAAAGGGTTCAAAGTTATCACCAGGAAGAATATCTTGTTCAAACACGATCATAATTACACCTGTATTTCTTGTATAATTCCAATCATGGTAAAAGTCCTGTACATCCTGTTGAAACTCAAGTTCAAGGACTCCTCTTAACTGAGCAAGTACATTATTCATAACAATACCACGCGAAATATCAATGTCATCTACATTTCCATGTTCAAGTAAAATGGATTCCATAGGCGAGAGAAAGCCACGAATGGTAATAACAAGATATCGATATTTAAGATAGGCTTGGCACGATTCCGGTCCTCGCCCAAAGCTTTTTCGTAACATTCTGCTAGTTAAGCTACTGATCTCTAGTAGCTTTTGTTGGATCTCTGGCGACATGCCCCATTGTCCCTCCTGTCATAATGGCTAGCCAGTCGTTTGTTTTGTTTATTTTGTCCTCAAGTTGTTGATATTATTTTCCATTTGAAGTAATATTGAAATTGGATACATGGATGGAAGCCATGATCTAACCTATTTATACAAAATTAAGTAAACTAATTTACCTACAAACACATACAATTGGGGAAGATGGTATAGACAATCAATATTGAGCTCATCCATATAGCCAAAATAGAATCTTTATGGTTCTATTTTGGCTTTTTTATTTTTTGTAAAAATAATAGCTAGTCAAGAAAGGGAAAGAACTATGAAAGACCTAATCGTGCAATTATTTAGCATCTTGTTTCCCATACTTCTTTACCAAATGTTCTGGGAGAAAGAAATCCATACCCTTCAAGAGAGTAGGAAAAAACTGGTAATTGGTGTCACGTGTGCTATATCCATTATTCTTTGTATGACATTTCCTGTAACCCTTTTAGATGGGCACAGGTACGATCTACGTGATGTTCCATTGCTCATAGGCATACTGTATGGAGGCATTGAGGTGGGCCTATTACTCACAGGATTAATGATCTTTTACCGATATGTCCTTGGTGGTGATGGGTTATACTTAACGATACTCACTCATGCGATAGTACTCCCGTTCGTCTTTTACGGGATCCATCGGTTTGAGCAATATTCTAGGAATAAAAGGATGAGGATTGCTGCGATACTCTGTTTTCTTCTATCCATTACGATCATGATAGCCTCTCTAGTATATTTCCACCTTAAAACAGGCTTAGAGATAACAAAGGATCAAGTGTTTTTCTTTCTTGGCTTCATCCTTTTTAATACCCTAGGTATTAGTATTGTCGTCTTTCTTATAGAGAAAAGTCGAGAGAATGCTTCTATTACTTTTGAATTACAGGAATCTGAAAAAATGCGTGTGGTGAGTCATCTGGCTGCGGCCATAGCGCATGAAGTGCGAAACCCACTTACCGTTATTCGAGGCTTTATACAACTTTTGGCAAAAGATGAGATTGATGCTGATAAGAAACAAACCTATGCCGAGATGATGCTAAATGAGCTAGACCGAGCCCAGACGATTATTACGGATTATCTAACTTTTGCTCGCCCTGAATCTGAAATAGGTGAACTGGAATTAGTCGATGTTAAGAGCCATATCTTAAAAGCGGTTAATGTCCTGTTTCCTTACGCACTTGCCCAAGGCGTAGCTATTGAGACTACGGTTCAAGAGGCTTTATATGTCAAAGCAGAGAAAACTAAAATAACGCAAATAATGGTAAATTTACTTAAAAACGCCATTGAATCCATGCCAAAAGGGGGGATCATGCAAGTACGTGCTGACGTACTGGATAACCATGTTATAATTGATGTGATTGATCAAGGTATAGGCATGACACAGGAACAAGTAGATAGATTGGGAAGTCCCTTTTTTACAACGAAGGAAAAAGGTACAGGTCTTGGCATTATGGTTTGTTACCGAATTGTGGAAGCTTTAGAGGGAACGATACAAGTGAAGAGTGAGATCGGGAAAGGAACTCATTTTCAAGTCGCAATCCCAAGAGATTCAAATAAGGAGAAAGAAAACGCTAGGGATGTAATGGGGATGATCTAACAGTTTGGAGGGTGAGACAATGGTCAGTGAGGTGAAAGCCATGCTGTTTACACCAATTAAACCGATGCTTGTATCGATTGGCGGTCAAGCCTTTGATCACGATAACTTCATATTTGAACCCAAAATGGATGGATGGAGGATTCTCCTTCATAAGCAAGGAGATAGAATTGAAGCTTATACACGCAATGGTAAATGTGTTACGGGTAAATTTCCGGAACTAAAGGAGATCACTTCAGCTATCAAACCGAAAACAGCCATTCTCGATAGTGAGGGAGTAGTAATTCGAGAAGGACGAACGATTTTTGATGATTTTAGTTTTCGCGGTCGATTGACCGACGCCCGCAAGATAGCCGCAGCACAGGTTTCACACCCAGCTAGCTTTGTAGTATTTGATGTCCTGGCCACCACTCAAGAACATATGAGTGAACCATTAACTGTTCGAAAACAAAGACTTCAAGAGATCTTAGATCCTCATCCATCTCTGATGTCGACGATGTTTGTTGAAGGAGAAGGAAAAGCTTTGAGCGCTTTATCTATAAAGCATAACTTAGAAGGGATCGTGGCCAAACGGAAGGATTCTACATATAAACTGGGGATCCGTTCTGAAGATTGGGTGAAAATTAAGAACTACAAGGAGATTGATACGGTTATTCTTGGTTATCGAACGATTCCCGAATTTTCTCTTGTTGTAGGTTTGAACTTTCCTACGGTGAAGAATAAGCCAGTGGCAACGGTTCATATCGGGATGAGCCCTGAAGAGAAAACAGCCTTTCTACAAATTGCCCAACAAATACTAGGTAAAAAGGATCGAAATACACAATGGATAGAACCACGGATTTGTTGTCGAATAGAATATCTGGAACGAACGGATTTGCATTATTTGCGACACGTTTCGTTTAAGGAATTCTTGTTTGATAAACGTCCTGAAGATTGTATATGGGTTAGCTAATGTTTCACTTCGATTTGTTCGGAGTGATTTTTTTGCGTGCAACAGTCACAAACATTATATTTCTGTATATTAAAATTAAATTAAGTTTACTAAATTATTTAGATGATATAGAATAGTGATAAATTTACTATGTTTATTTGGGAGGTGTTTTATGTTAAAACAATCCAATGAAACAGAGAAAGGAGGACATCGTATTATTTCTATTCAAGACTGTGGAGAACCACTTGTTACATTAGAAGGGATTTCTCCAAGAATTAAAACGTACCCCTATTATTACTTGCATCAAGTTCCTCATGCCTTAGAGCAATGCTTTCTTCGAGAGGGCGCTGCGAAGCGTCTAGTTGAAGCGGCTAACTATCTGCCAGAAGGAATAGATCTATTAGTACTGGATGCTTGGCGTCCTTTTGAAGTACAACATGCGCTATATGAGATGATTCGAGAAGAACTTCGGCAGCAAGAAGGAATGACCGAGGAGAAATTAGTGTCGGAACTCTCTAAGTTTGTGGCTCGACCTTCAGAGGATGTAGAACGTCCTTCACCACATATGACTGGTGGTGCCGTAGATGTAACTCTCGTTAATTCAAGTGGATGGCTGAATATGGGGACACAGTTTGATGAGTTTTCAGAGAAAGCGAGAGCAGATTATTACGAGAATCTAGGCACTCTTAGCGATGAGGAGATTACCATTAAGCAAAATAGGCAACTTTTGCAATCGGTAATGAACCAAGTTGGATTTACAGGCTATGAAGAAGAATGGTGGCACTTCAATTTTGGGAATCCCAGTTGGGCAAGAAAAACGAATTCGATTGCGATTTATAAAGGAATAAGAAAAACATCTTGAAATGATTCCTTTAATACAATATATTGAATATAGGTTTAATATAGTGAAAATTCTAAGTACAACAAAGAGTTACATAACTACTAAACTTCATTTAACAGGGGGGTAAACATGAAGAAAGTGAAATGGTTATCAGTCGTTTCAAGTCTTGTTCTAGCCATTGCTTTAACCGGCTGTGGTCAGAATGCAAACAGTCCTCAGGTTCAAACACCTTCAGAACAGAAGCCGGCGGATAGTGCAGGCTCCGGAGAGACTCAAACTACAGAGAGTCCTAATGGGAAGGATACTCTTGTTGTAGCTATGACTGCCGATCAAGGCACATTAGATCCGGGAGTATCGATGGACAATTCGGCGTGGAAGATTACTTACCCGACATATGAGAGACTAGTTGAATATGATGGGGCTAGTACTGAGGTAAAGGCCGGCTTAGCGAAGGAATGGAAAATCAGTGATGATGGTCTTACTTGGACTTTTATCCTCAATGAGGGACATAAGTTTGCGGATGGAACTCCAGTTGATGCCGAAGCGGTCAAGTTTACTTTTGATCGTATCTTGAAAATTGCTAAGGGACCTTCGGATGTCTATGGAGTTATCTCTGAAGTTAAGGTTGAGAATCCAAACACGGTTGTGTTCGTTCTCAAAGAGAATTTTCCGCCGTTCTTGTCAACTTTGGCAGCGAACTATGGAGGAATCGTTAATCCTAAGGTATTAGATCATGAGCAAAATGGAGATTTAGGACAAAACTATCTAGCCTCTAATACGGCCGGAAGCGGAGCCTATCACCTAACAGAATGGAAAAAGGGAGAATACTTTAAACTTGAACAAAATTCACATTCATCCGTTCAACCATCATTGAAAACGATTTATTTCAGAATCGTGGGCGATCCTTCTGCTCAGCGACTTCAATTAGAAAAAGGTGAGATTGATATTGCTGAGGGTATACCAGTAGATCAGATTGAGTCAGTTAAGGCATTCTCGAATGTTGAGCTTATTCAACAACCGAGTTTGGCGGTAGATTATTTATACGTTAATACAAGTCAAGGAAATCCGGCTCTTCAGAACGCTAAGGTTCGACAAGCTATTAGTTATGCTTTGGATTATCAAGGCATCATCGACGCTACACAGCAAGGTTATGCCACGCAGATGCGCGGTCCGATTCCGAAAGGCTTATGGGGCCATGACGAGCAGGCGATGCAATATAGTTATGACCCGAATAAAGCTAAGGAATTATTAGCTGAAGCGGGAGTTAAAGATCTGACCTTGGATTTCCTTTATTCGGACAACAAGCCATTCTGGGAAACGACAGCCCTCATGGCACAAGCTAACCTGGCGGAAGTAGGCATTAAACTTAACCTGAAGAAGGTTGCCTACGCTACGATGAGAGAAATGATTGATAAAGGGGAGTTCGATCTTTGTACGGGGGTATGGAGCCCAGACTTTGCGGATCCGTTTATGTTTATGAATTATTGGTTTGATTCTAATAGTTTTGGTTTAGCTGGAAACCGCGCCTTCTATAAAAATGATGAAGTAGACCAGATGATTCGTAAGGCAGCTTCTATTAATAATATTGATGAGAGAAAGAACCTATACCAACAAGCACAGAATATCGTTATTGAAGATGCCGCTTATATTTACCTTGACCAGAAGGATTTTCTACTCCCGATGAGCAAGGAAGTGAAGGGATTTACTTATAACCCGATGTTAGAGGGTATCTATAACTTAGCAACCATGTCGAAATAACCGATACAGGAGTGTTCGTCCATGAAGAGAATCATTATGAAGCGTTTAGCTCTCCTTCTCCTAGTGGTCTTCGGTGTCACGCTAACGACGTTCATGATTTCTCATATTATACCGGGAGATCCTGCAAGAATGATCGTTGGACAACGGGCAACGGAAGAAACACTCCAGCAGGTAAGAAAACAATTGGGCCTAGACCAACCGGTCTGGGTCCAATATTTTCACTACATGAAAGATTTACTTGCTGGAGATCTAGGAACCTCCATCCGCACACAAAAGCCTGTTGTGGATGACTTAATTGCATTTTTTCCAGCTACTTTAGAACTTGCTCTGTTAGCTTTTTTCTTCGCTATCATCATAGGTGTTCCACTTGGGATTCTCGCAGCAGTAAAAAAAGATACATTCTGGGATCATAGCAGCCGAGTGTTTGCGATTTCAGGAGTCTCCACACCCGTGTTTTGGAGTGGTTTAGTTATGATTCTTATTTTCTATGGTTATCTTAATTGGTTCCCAGCAACGGGGCGTCTGGATATAGGCATTAACCCTCCAACTAGAATTACGGGTCTATACTTAGTAGATAGTATACTTACACTCGATTGGATTGCCTTTAAGAATAGTCTATGGCATATTATCATTCCTGCCATTACACTTTCCTACGCTCAACTCGCTACAGTCACTCGTCAAGTTCGTGCTAGTATGATCGAGGTCTTGGGACAAGAATATATTCGTACAGCCGTGGCTAATGGAATCAGCGGACCTTTCCTTCTTTTCGGCTATGCATTACGCAATGCTCTGATTCCTACGATTACGGTTGTAGGGTTATCCTTCGGTTCTCTTTTAGGGGGAGCTGTCGTGACAGAAACCATTTTTGGCTGGCCTGGTATGGGGAAATATGTAGTAGAATCAATCGCTTATCTAGATTTCCCTGCTATGATGGGCTTCACATTGGTCATTGCCTGTGGATATGTACTCATTAATTTAATAGTGGACTTGACTTATTATATGTTGGATCCACAGATCAAGGAATAGGGGGAGTGATGCATGCAAGTACAAACCCAAACGGTTCTCCCGAAAAGAGATATTAATCCTGTCTGGTATAAATTAAAAAGTAATAAGATGACCTTAGTAGGTATGGGGATTTTAGGCTTTATTGTATTAATCTCTCTTCTTGCCCCGTTGCTTTCTCCCTATGATCCTACAAAGATTAATATTGCTGAACGTTTTCAGCCTCCATCTTCATCCCACTGGTTCGGAACGGATGAGGTAGGCAGAGACATCTTAACTAGGATCTTATATGGAGCCCAGCTCTCCCTCGGTATTGGGGCGGCTGTCGTTTTAGCCGCAGGAATGATTGGGACCATCCTTGGAACTATATCTGGATATTTCGGCGGTAAAATAGATCAGGTGATTATGAGATTAATGGATATGGTTCTAGCTTTTCCTACACTCATTTTAGCTATGGCATTAGCTGCTGCCTTAGGACCTAACCTGCAGAATGCGATGATTGCCATCGCCATCGTCAAGATTCCGGTGTATGTTCGACTTGCTCGGGGTGAAACCCTTGCCTTAAGAGAAAGGCTCTTTGTTAAGGCAGCAATCACTTTTGGGATTCGACCATGGAGAATAATAAGCAAGCACATCATCCCAAACGCAGTATCTCCTATTGTTATTCAAATTACTCTCGACATAGGAGATGCTATTCTGCTAGTGGCAACACTTGGTTTCCTTGGTCTCGGAGCCCAGCCCCCAACACCTGAATGGGGGGCCATGATTAGTGTCGGTTGGAAGTATCTCTTAGATTATTGGTGGTATCCTACCTTCCCTGGACTGGCTCTTTTCTTAGCTTCTGGTGCACTGAATTTGATTGGAGATGGGATTCGTGATGTTCTTGATCCAAAATCCAGTCGTTGAGGGGGTTGAATAAATGATACTTGAGATCAAAGACTTGACGGTAAAATTTAAAGGGATGAGAGGGACGGTTGAAGCTTTAAAAAATGTCAGTTTCTCCATTGGTAAAGGTGAAATCCTTGGTGTGGTAGGAGAGTCTGGTTCTGGTAAATCAGTAACGGCGTTATCTGTTTTAGGTCTGCTTGAGAAGAATGCTATGATCACAAGCGGTGAAATATTGTATGCAGGAAGAAACCTGATAACGTTAGATAAGAAAGAAAGACAAAATATCCGTGGGAAACAGATCGGTATGGTGTTCCAGGAACCGATGACCGCCTTACATCCCACGATGAAAGTAGGAAAACAGCTAGCCGAGGTCATCAAACGTCACCGAGGAGTGTCGAAGAAAGAAGCTTATCAATTAGCCGTTAAGGCTTTTGAGGAGGTGCACATTCACGAACCCCATCTTGTGGCAGACAAATACCCATTTGAACTAAGTGGAGGGATGCGACAAAGGGTCGTGATCGCCTTGGCCATGGCAGCTCCACCAGATTTATTAATTGCGGATGAGCCTACTACAGCTCTCGATGTAACTATTCAATATGAGATTCTCAAATTGATGAAAGAGCTCTCAGAGAAACGAGGAACCTCTGTATTACTTATTACCCATGATCTGGGTGTTGTTTCCGAAATATGTCAACGGGTAGTTGTCATGTATGCAGGAGAAGTCATCGAGATGGGGAAGACAGAGAGCGTATTACGGGCACCGAAGCACCCTTATACAAAGGCGCTTCTGCATGCTCTTCCGGACTTGGCTGATCCTGATGAGCCATTACACGCCATACCAGGGGAGGTTCCTGATCTGCGGAATCGACCCATCGGGTGTGCATTTGCCTCCCGCTGTGATCGTGTGATGGGAATCTGCCATGAGAAGCCTCCTGTTATGAACGTGGTCCAGGAACGTCACGCTGTATCCTGTTGGGCAGCAGAACAAGACGGAGGTGATTCAATTGACTGATATCCCTTTAATGGACTTTAACCAAGTGAGCAAACAGTTTGGTGAGGGCAAGAGAGTTGTTCATGCAGTAACCGGCGCTAATATGGGGATTAGAAAAGGTGAGGCTTTTGGCTTGGTTGGTGAATCAGGGTCTGGAAAAAGCACATTAGGAAAAATGTTAATCGGTCTAGAATATCCAAGTCAAGGAATCATTCGATACCAAGGAGAATCGCTTTGGAATGCAAAGGGGAGGTTTAATAGTCCTAGACCTGGTGAAATACAAATTGTATTCCAGGATCCTCAATCGTCCTTGAATCCGCGTATGACGGTAAGAGATATTATCGTAGAGCCCCTATATGCCTTAAGTTCACAGGAGCGCAAAGAAAAAGGAAAAGAAGAAAGATTAAATGCCTTGATTAAGAGAGTGGGCCTAAAGGAAGAACATCTTTCACGGTATCCTCACGAATTTAGTGGTGGACAAAGACAGAGAATTGCGATTGCACGTGCATTGATCACGGATCCATCCTTTATCGTCCTAGATGAACCGACTTCCGCTTTAGATGTTTCTGTTCAGGCGCAGGTTTTGAATCTGTTAAAGGAATTAAAAAGGGAGCGCAATCTTACCTATCTTTTCATCTCACATAACATGTCGGTTATCCGTTATATGTGTGATAGGATCGCTGTCATGTATAAAGGAAAAATAGTTGAAATAGGCACTGCCAAAACGTTGTTTGAGAAGCCTGGTCATCCATATACTAAGATTTTGTTATCTTCGTTACCAAGTGTATTTGATGATCCCAAGGAAAACGTTGGTTTTGCTGCACCTCAAGATTCAGGTGGAGATAGATCATGTATTTTTTATGATAAGTGTCCAAGTCGTATGGACCAATGTCACCAACCCCCTCCCTTTGAGGAATGGGACGTGAATCATTACGTTGCATGTCATGTCAAAGAGGTGAGCTCAGATGTTTCAAGGAGAACGGGTACGTGATAGTCGAAGGCTGAAGAATTTAACACTTAAGGAATTAGCGGAGCTAACGGGGTTAAGTGCTAGTTTACTCTCCCAGATCGAAAGAGGTCTTGTAGATCCAACGGTAGGTACGTTCTGGAAGATTTGTAATGCATTAGACATTCCCATTCACCAATTTTTCCAGGAAATGCAGGCGGAACAATTGGTCGTACGTAGAGCACAACGAAGGATGATGGAATTGTCTAATGCAAATGTAAAATATCATTATTTATCACAGAACCAAGCAGGTAAGATTCAGTTCTTGCTTGTAGAGATTCAACCAGGTGAAATGAAAGAGCAGGAGCTTGTCTCACATTCTGGAGAAGAATGTGGATTAGTTTTACAAGGTGAACTTACCGTTATCTATGGCAATCAAGAAATTCACTTAGGGGAGGGCGATAGTATTCATTTCACGAGTACAATCCCTCACCGTTATATCAATCCAGGTAATGTGCCATCTCTTTCTGTCTGGGCTATGGCTTAAACTTAAAAAGAATCATATAAAAAAGACGAACACAACCGCCTATGTGTTCGTCTTTTATGCAATCACTACCTGATAAATTAGGACTCATACTTCTTCAATAGCTCTGTTAATTCTTCTTCGATTTCGTTGTTTTTTTCTAGATTAGCAAACTCCTCATCAAGAGACTTCTCACGCTTGTTCATATCATGACTTGCTTCAGCTTCGGCTTCTAGTTGCAATACTTTGTCTTGCATACGGTTTAAGCCATTCACGGCACTACTTGAACTGATACTAGTCATCGCTTTATTGATCCCTTTTTGTGCTTTTGCTGCATTAGCACGAGCCACGAGTGCCTCTCGTTTACTCTTTAGTTGAGTAATCTGGTTACGCATATCCGCTAACTTTTCTCTAAGGGTATCTGCTGCAGTCTTGTTTAGTTCATAGCTTGCTAGGTATTCTTGCTTTTTTTGTTCGGCTATTTTTTTCTCTTCTAACGCTCTACGGGCTAGATCGATATTTTTGGCTTGTGCAGCTAGGTGAGCCTGTTCATCTCGCTTTGTTACTAGTGCTTCCTGCTCTTCATAAAGCTGTTTGAATTTCTTTTCGATTGCGATCTGGGTGGCCACAGCTTTTTCAGCTTCCTCTATATCTGCCTGCATATTACGAAGATATTGATCCGTCATTTTGATTGGGTCTTCGGCTTTATCTATGAATGAATAAATATTGGATAAAGTTAAATTACGTAATCTGTGAAATAGGGACACGATGAAACCTCCTCTTATTCAATAGTAATTACTTCCATATACGTAAGTCATTAGAAAAAAGTTTCAAGAGTTGAACATATTAGGTAAACTCATGATGCAAACTATTGTTAATATATGAAAAGAAGTAGGGAATAAAATGCACGTTTTAACAGCCGTTCTATTTATTGGATTTGTATGGAGATGGGGAGATATAAGAAATTGGACGATCTATTATTCAACCCTCCTTTATGTTGCCATATGTAATTTGCTCTATAATTTCCTCTGCCATCATTACCCTTTGTGGCGATGGGTTCCTGATTGGTTGTCTAATCATAGTTTGACCGACTTATTGTATATTTTCATCATTGTACCTGCCATATCGTTCCTATATTTGTCACGTTATCCGAATCAGAGCCCCTTTAAAACAAAGCTCCTATATTTTTTCCTTTGGGTGGCAGCTTTCACCTTGATTGAGTGCGTTTGGGTATGGTTTGGGAAAATAAAATATTATCATGGTTGGAAAGTCAGTTGGTCATTTGTTTTTTATAACATTATGTTTATACTGATTCGTGTTCATCTCAAAAAACCTTTATTAGCTATTTTTTTTACGGTATTGGTTACCATGTTTCTTATTTTGGTATTTAATGTCCCCTTAAATAATAAACACTGAAGTATGGCGATATTAAGTCTTTCTAAAATTTAACAGGAATTCAGGACGTGGAACTTTTTCCTTATTATAATAGTGGTAATGAGTATAAGGTGAGGGGGAAGTTACATGAGTTCTGATGGAATATATCGGCGACAGGAGGGATTCCGTTTTGTTTTTAATCCGCCCATTATAGGTTCTTTTCAACTGACTCACATACAGGGAGTCGAAACGAACTCAGACAAATGGGGTTTTATGTCTGTTCTCGATATTAGTTTGAGTGGTGCTAAATTAGCAACAGATTTGGATTTTCCTCATTTAAAAAGCAAGATCGTTGCAAAACTAAAGATTCATGAACATGAATTGAACCTAATTGGAGATATTGTTTGGAAAAAAAAGGGTGTACCTCATTGTCTATACGGAATTAAATTCACTGATGCCAGCTATAAGGAAAGAATCTTCACAGAGCTAAAAGGTTATCGTGCTGAAAAAAAGAATAAACATCTTGTAATATAAAAAAGTCGCTAAGTTTAGCGATTTTTTCCGTTCAAGAGGAATTCATCAGACTAATCTTTATTACATCTTTCTTTTTCATTGTGAGAGTATCTCATTAGGTTTTGAGTTTTTTTATCAATTACATAAAATTTGAGCTGTTGGATATAACAAAATTACACTCGAAAGGAGGGATAAGAGATGACACTCTTACGTCATTTCATTCGATTCGCTGTTACAGCGATCGTATTGTTATTGGTAGGTTGGATCGTTCCAGGATTTCAAGTAGTTGGATTTTGGACAGCCTTCTTAGCGGCCATTATTATTGCTGCTATTGGTTGGGGAATTGAAGCTTTTATGGGGCCAAGATTATCACCCTATAGTCGTGGGTTTATCGGCTTTATTGTAAGTGCGGTCGTGATTTACTTTACTCAATTCTTTCTTGCTGGTCTCCGCGTGACATTGATTGGTGCGATATTGGCGGCGATTGTGATAGGAATTGCCGATCTGTTTGTTCCCGCAAAGCCGCGTTTTGCGGGTGGAGAGTTAGGAGATCGTTAGACATTAGAAGAGGGTGTCTCAAAGGATCCTTCGGAAAATAATCCGATTTCGAAGTCATGCACCAGGGACTTTGAAGCCCTTACCCACACCCTGGTGACTATCTTTGGGACACCCTTCTTTTTCTCCACATAAACATCAGGGTATGGGGTAATACTATAAAATCCTATATACTATCCTTAAGGGATATCTTATTCATTTTAGTGGAGGAAAACGCAGAATGAACAAAACTCTAAGGATCAGAACTCGTCTTGTTGCCTTATTTACGATCATTCTCACGGTTTTAGTATGTACGACTTTCTATATCTTTACCGTAAATAAAAATAATGAATATATTAGCTTATTGATGTTTTTAACTCTTTTATTTGCAGGATTAACAGCGGGAAACATAATGGTATTGTTAATTCTTGTTAGGAATAAGAAAAACAATAAGTCTGTCGATTAATCAGAGTTGTGAATTGCTTCAATCTAAATGAACGGTACCCCCATCAACTTTATCCTCAAAATAATGCTAATTGAACCCCAACAAAAATCATGGTTTGTTCCCTTAATTGTTATTGTAAACGTGGTTTCCATGCTTTATCCTGAGAAGTGGACAGGAGCATAGTGTTTCTTACTATTTAACAGCGGTATGCGCACTTTATACAGCCTTATGAAAAGCAATGTAGTAAAACAATATCTCAACTATAAAGGTGATAAGTAAAGGAGCAACGGAATGAATCCAGTATGGTTTGAAGCGATTGTGAACCATCTCTCAGAAGGCGTGGTGGTGATGGATGCAGATCGTATCATTCACTACTTAAACCCGCTTGCAGCCAATATGACAGGGTGGGTAGTAGGTGCAAGAGTTCCGTATTGCTCTTACTGTCAGATGCGTTATGTAGAGCATGGAGAAGAGCGTTGTATTTTGGCAAGGGAAGACCGCATTCCTGTTTTCCAAGAAAGTTGCGACTAATAGCGCCATTCGTATACTTGACTTGGCTATGCGTGTTGTTGGTGGATCCAGTCTTTCTCGAACCTTGCCATTGGAGAGATGGTACCGTGACGTAAGAGCCGGACTTCATAATCCACCAATGGATGATTCAGTTACCAAACTCTTAGCCAAGCGAGCTTTAGATGAAGGAAAGTTATAATACTCTGCTGCTTTCAACATTCTGTAACAAATTAGCAGGATTTGGTGATCACTGTTAAGTTTGTCACAACTATGATTTTCTCCCAAGGCTACAATGAAGTTGTCAAGCTAGAATACTGATTAGTCAAAGGAGAATGTGAGATGAAAGCAGCCATTGTTAAATCCTTTAAAGAACCCCTTGTCGTTGAAGAAACTCTTAAGCCTGAGATTTCATATAATGAAGTTCTTGTTCGTATAACAGCGTGTGGTGTGTGTCACACGGATCTTCATGCCGCTCATGGAGACTGGCCTGTAAAGCCTAAACTTCCATTAATCCCTGGTCACGAAGGAGTAGGAGTAATAGAGCAAGTAGGACCAGGAGTAACCCATCTAAAAGTAGGAGATAGAGTAGGTATACCTTGGTTATATACAGCGTGTGGGCACTGTGAATATTGCTTAACTGGACGTGAGACTTTATGCCATGACCAGTTAAACTCTGGTTATTCTGTAGATGGTGGTTACGCGGAGTATTGTAAAGCGGACGCTAACTATGTTGTAAAAGTCCCAGAAAACCTGAGTTCAGTGGAAGCTGCACCTATTTTTTGCGCAGGTGTAACAACGTATAAAGCTCTTAAAGTTTCTAAGGCAAAACCAGGAGAATGGGTTTCGATTTTTGGAATAGGCGGGCTCGGTCATGTTGCCATACAATATGCTAAAGCCATGGGTTTAAAAGTGGTTGCCGTGGATACAGGCAATGAGAAATTAGAGCTAGCCAAATCATTGGGAGCAGATCTTGTCATCAATCCTATTGACGAAGACGCAGGCGAATGGATTCATCGTGAGGTTGGTGGAGTACATGGATCCATTTGCACAGCGGTAAGTAAACAGGCTTTTGGTCAATCTTATCGTTCTGTTCGTCGTGGTGGGGTATGCGTAGCAGTAGGACTACCACCAGAAGAAATGTCGATTCCTATTTTTGATACCGTATTGAACGGGGTCGAGGTAGTAGGATCGATCGTTGGTACACGTAAGGACTTACAGGAAGCCTTACAGTTTGCAGCTGAAGGAAAAGTTAAAACGATTGTGGAAGTTAGACCGCTGGAAGATATTAATGAAGTGTTTGATGATATGATTCATGGCAAAATCAATGGTAGAGTCGTTTTATCCTTTGAATAATTCGAAAAGAGTGATCCTGTTGTGGGATCACTCTTTTATTTATCCTCTTGTAGATCTTCTTTTGAATAGCCCTGAGATTGCAGATGTCGCATAAAAATTTCGTTCACTTCCTGTTGGGTGATCGTAGCTCTCTGAAACTGAGCCAACTCGTTAATCAGTGAATCTTTATCGAGTTCCATTTCCATCTATCTCCTTTGCACATATGGTTAACAAATAATCATGACGAAAGGGCTTGAGCCCAAAAGATGAACTTTCTTTTAGGTCAGCCCCTTCCGAATTAATCCCTATTGCTCGTTCCGTTGTGCATTGCCCTGTGCTTGTTTAGCGTTAAAAACATTTGCAGCTTGTTCAGCAGAAAACTCTGTATCAGCTTGACCAGGAACTGGCATCTGGTTTAACTGTGTGGACTGAACATCCGCTTTTGAAGCGCGATTTCTTTGTTTAGCCATGTTGAAGACACCTCCCTTATATAGGATTAACAACAAAATTTAGGCTTCCATGAAAAACAATTTTTTATCCATATGCACATGGAATGTAGAAGTAGGATCATAGCCACATACGTCTGGTATGCACAGGAAGGATCCCTATCTCGTTTGTTATCATTATTGCTTTATCAATTCTTTTACGATATGTGAAAGATTCATAATTCCTTGTTGCAGATCCAGTGGCTCGACATAGGAATAAGAGAGACGAATAGTCGTGGTTTCGTACGAACCATATATACTGCCTGGATTGATAAGCAGTCCATGGTGGAGGCATTGCTCGAATAAAACAGTTGGCGAGATAGAATGAGTGAGTTCTAACCAAATATAGTACCCGCCTGTCGGAGTGTTCCAACGCGCTATACCCGAAAAAAATTTCTCAAGTGCATTTAATGCTATATCCCTTCTCCTTTTTAGCTCATCACGAATGCGTTCTAAATGAATGGTATACATTCCGCTTGCAAGCCACTCCTCGGCCGCCCTTTGGGATATAGAACTGCTTCCGTAGTCTGTTTGCATTTTGATGTCAGCTAACCGGTCTATGACGGTCTCAGGTCCAATCAACCACCCGATACGCAAACCTGGAGATAAAGTCTTGGACAAGCTTCCCAGATATAATACTTGGCCCGTACGATCGTGAGACTTTAAAGGAAGTGGAGCTGGGGAATCAAACCAAAGATCTCCATATACATCATCTTCTATGATGGGTAGACTCTCTCGTTCGCAGGTGTTAAGAATATCTGTTCTTCTCTTTTGCGACATGGTTAGACCAGTAGGATTGTGAAAAGAAGGGATGGTATATAAAATAGCAGCATTGGTTTTCCTTCTTTCTCCAATCATCATCTTCACATCTAGGCCTTCAGAATCCATAGGAATACCTTGTAGGTTCATTCCTGCTGATTGAAAGACATGAAGCGAATAGAGATAGGAAGGTCTCTCATGTAAGATGGTAGAGCCTTTCTTAAGAATACCGATTGCGATCAGCTGTATGGCTTGCAAAGCGCCAGATACGATGAGAACCGATGATGGATCAACGTTCAATCCCTTGGTTGCCAGGTATCGAGAAATTTCCTTCCTCAGTCCAAGAGAACCCTTTGGTTCTTCGTAGCCTAAGGAAGTGACTTGTTGGGAGACAGTTTGCAAGATTTGTTTCATCATAGCTGAAGGAAAAAGGCTAGGGGACATTTCACCTGTGCCCAACCGTTGTATGTGCGGCTGAAATTCAAGCTGGTTTATTTTTTGAATGGTAGATAGATTGGGGTAATGAATTCCGTTATCTACATAGACACTCCAGTTTGGTGGACGCAATGCAGAAAGCAGAGACCATGAATTATTAGCCACTCTTGTACCACTTCCGCTTTTTCCTTCCAATAAACCCTCACCGATCAGTTCCTCAATTGCGGTAACTACTGTACTTCGATTGACACCATATTTTTCAGCTAAATATCTCTGAGTAGGTATTTTCATTCCTACAGTCCATCGGCCATTTTCAATGTTGGTTCTTATATATTCCTTAATTTGTATGTAAAGAGGTACAGAAGAGGTTTTATCCGGTATCCAATCCAACAAAAGTATGCAACTCCTTATTCTTTCCATCACTACGAGCTATTATACTATTTGGTTGGTATATGAGCCAACCAATTGGATGGAGACAAAGAGATCTCAACGTTATAAGATCAAATGAGAAAAAAGCAAAACATAATGGAGGTATTTCACGTGATACAATCAGCAATACATGGCTTTATTCTGGCGTTAGGTCTCATCCTTCCATTAGGGGTTCAGAATGTGTTTATTTTCAATCAGGGAGTATTACAAAGACCAGTAGTTCGAGCGATGCCTGCTGTTCTAACAGCTTCTCTTTGTGACACACTGCTTATCGTATTAGCGGTCACAGGTGTATCTTTGCTCGTTTTAAATGTTATATGGTTTAAGTATATACTTCTCGTTGGAGGTACGCTCTTTTTAGTGTATATGGGGTGGGCAACTTGGAATAGTACCCCACAAGCTGAAGGCGGGGGTCAACAGACATTCACAGCGAGAAAACAAATGATGTTTGCTATGTCGGTATCGTTGCTAAATCCCCACGCTATACTTGATACAATTGGAGTGATTGGAACTAGCTCTCTACAATATATAGGTAGTGAGAAGTGGGTGTTTACTGTATCGTGTATCCTTGTTTCATGGTTATGGTTTATTAGTTTGGCGATGGCCGGACGT
>NZ_SDLI01000005.1:300000-394587 GCF_004123195.1 Ammoniphilus sp. CFH 90114 | reverse complement strand
AGTATAGTGCGCTGCCAAGCGCACTAAAAGGCCCTCTAAAAGAGGGCTCTGTTACACTAAAGTTGTTAAAGCATACCACCATGATTTAATCAGGTTCAATCCTTCACAGGTAATGTAATTGTTACCTCAGTTCCCTCTCCTTCAATCGAGCCAATATCAATCGTCCCACCCATGTCTTCTATGAGCTGGCGACTAATCGCAAGTCCAAGCCCAGTACCCGTTTCCTTTGTGGTGAAAAAAGGATTCCATATCTTACTCAACATATCAGAAGACATTCCTTGGCCATTATCCTGTATAACGAGATGGATAACCTTTTGCTCCTCCTTATATATTGCCTCTACATGCACCTTACCATGGCCACCTGTTGAAACGGCATCCATCGCATTACGAATAATGTTAAGACAGATTTGCTCCAGATCACTCGGTGAACCATAGAGCTCAATTTCACTTTCCGGGAGTTGATAGGTAAAGAACACGCTTTTCTCGAGAGCATAGAATTGAGCAAGAACATTCAATCTTTCCATTACAGATTGAAGAGTAAACACCTCGGCAGGTGCTTGTTTAGATTTATTGCGGGCTAGTGAAAGAAAATTAGAGACCACAGATTCAAGTGAATTCATTTGTTCTTCACAAACTTCCAAATAAAATTTTAGATCCTCTTTACCGAGTGTCTCTTTATTCATTTGTTCCATGATCAGATGGATAAAGCCCTTAATTGACGTTAAAGGATTACGAATTTCATGCGCCATACCCGCGGCCATTTGACCAATTAAGGAAATCTTCTGATGATGAAGATCAAACACCTGCTTGTCCTTTAATTGAAGATAGCCCTGGAGAAAGCTATGATCAGATGTAGAGAACGTCAGATATAAACGTTCAATGATATCCGGTTTATTGATGGATGATCCGAGTTCTGTTTCTAACAATTGGGCCACCGTCCGCATAAGATGCATATATAAATTTTGATTCAGTTGTAGTACATCATTCGCTGTTAGTTCAGGAATCTTCAGGAGAAACGTACTTCCTAGTTCTCTATTATCCTCCTGAAGTTTACGAAGATAAACTTGATACTCCTCGTCGCTCATGAAAATCGACTCCATCATGCCCCTTATTCCTTCCGTAAGAACAGGCTTCATTAAGAGTAAATGTTGATCGAAGAAGTTCTGAAATCTTTCGCTGCGGCAACACATATCACGTATATTGGATTGTAGGATTATAGGTGCTTGTCCAAGCAAACTCGCTTTTAATTGGTTGTTTGTCATTATAACTTTCCCTTGGAAAAAGTAGTCAATTATCAATATTATATCTTAAATCTCTTAAGATACATAGAATGGGAACTGCAAATAAAACTCATCAATTGCAAATTTAATAATTAAAGCTGCAAATATCATATTTAGACAATGGATGTTATTTAAAGTTCATATCAGCACAAAAACCTACCTGAAAGAATAGAATATCAAAAATCTAGGCAGGAGGTCATCATTGTGGAAAAAACGTCATTAACCATTGAATTGGATGTTGAATTATTAAAAAGAGTAGAAGAGATAGCTGAAGAAGCTGGAGTTTCAACTGCAGAATGGTGTGCTTATGCTATTACTCAACAATTCACAATGCAGGAATCGATGGAGGATTTATTAGTTCAAGTGGAGAATCTGGGATTGAATGTCGAAAAGTTGGATTTCGAGACCATCACTCAGCAGCTTTTTTCATCGGTTATTGATCTAGATCCTTTGGTGGAGGTTATTAACGAGAATGACGATGCACCTAAAATAATCCTCCCCAACTCTGCAACAAAGAAAGATACAAATAAGGACTAGTCATGTAAAAAGCATCAGGAGCAGGCATGAAGCCTGCTCCTTCTTTATGAAGAGAAAGAGCACTTTCAAGTACCATTCGTTGTTTCGCTTTGCATGATGATCGTGATGATCTCGTCACCAAATGTTGTCTGTAGTAAATCGCGACACCATTCCCAAGCGGGACGGTATCCATCAATAGAAAATAACTCAGGTGAAATCTGCTCAGCCTCTCTTATCTCCCTATTTACACAGAGGTGATCTTTGTATTCATATCCCCATCGAGAAAATGCTGTCGTTTCAGGGGTAATCGCGGTGACAAACAAAGTTGAATCCATTTGAATAATATCTAAAGGAAACAAAGAACAGCTCATTGGTTTTAAGTCTAATGGAGAACGCTGATGATCAAGTGCGTATCGGTGGATGCTGCAGTAGGATTCATCGTCATCTTTAACAAAAAAGAAACAATTTCCCTCACACAGTTTGATAGTCGGATGCTGCGGACCCACGGCGAACTTCTCCATATAACCAGATTGATCAGCCTCCCACTGTCGCTTCTCGTCAAGATAGGTCTTGATGATCGAAGGGGCAGCTTTCCTTAGCTTTTCCTCACTTTCCGGGTCTGTAGAATAAGGCTGTCCCCCCTCGCAGCACGTCATCACGTGCACCCGATGGCAATTTTTGCAATCAAGGTTTACATTAGTAAAAATAGCTGGATCAATAATAAAACGACCAGAACTAATAAAGGAATGCTTTTTGTAATATTTCTTGAGATGAAAAGCTTCCTTCTTAGATAATTGGTCCTGTGTTCCGTAATAGAAGAGAGACACTTACATCGCCCCGGCTTGGTCTATTTTTGGCATTACTTTATCCTTCATTCCCGTTGCAAATGTTTCAAAACCTAACCTCTTATAATAAGGCACCAATGCCTCCGTACACAATAATTGAATATGAAGACTGTCTTTTCTACATTTCTCCACTAACCTGTTAAACAGCTCCTTTCCTATTCCTCTGCCCTGATGCTCCGGATGTACAACTAGGCCACAGATCAAGGCTTGGATCGTCCCATCGGATATCACGCGCCCTGTTCCAATTAATTTATTCCTACTGTCATAAGCACTCATCACACACCAGCTTTGAACCATAGCTTGATGTAATTTTTCGGGTGGTGATTTTAGGTAATTGTTCCATCTTACCGCATCATATAGTTCAAATAAATCCTGGGGACTTGGAACATCTCGCGTATAACGAATGTCCATTCCAAGCTGCCCTCTCCATTCCTCTTCAAGAATACTCATCTCCACGAGATTCCAATACTCATTTTCAAATTTGCGAATATCCCTTAAAACTCCGTCCTGTTTAAACCCTACATTTCTGTAACAAGCCAAGGCTGTGGTATTAAAATCAAATACACCTAGGCTAACACGATGCAGTTTAAGTTCATCAATAGCGATTTTCAATACTTCCTTAACCATCTTTTCTCCCAGCTTCTGCCCGCGAAAATTCGGATCCCCAATCAACACTCTTCCAATCCTTGCCGAGCCATTTTGTACATCAATAGCTCCTAAGGAAATATGACCCACTACCGTTCCGGTCTCTCGATGTACGGCCTTATAGATCAGGCGATCGGAACCCTGTACATTTGCACCTTCAATGTAACGTTCTAGCTGTTCAACATCCAAAGGATATTGAAAACTTGGACCTGCCCATTGAAGCAAGAATCGGGAGGAGCCTGCCCATTGTATTAATTGTTCAAAATCCGCACTTTTAAAATATTGTAGTTCAACTTCCATTCTTGTTTTCTCCTTCTATCTAGCTTTTATGTAATAAAGAATAGATTACATTTACTCAAAAATAAATCTTTTTTTCGACACTACCATGACAAAAAACCATTTTCTATGCTACCATCTAAAAATCATCCACATCGAGTAATTAAGGGGAAGGGAGAAATACCTTTATGTATATAACCAATATCCAACCTCGTCTATCAGAAACGAACGGTACAGGTCATATCAGTAATACTGTTGTCCCTGTCTGGCTTGAAGCAGGTATTACTGAAATCAATACGTTATTTATACCTGACGTAGACTTTGCAAAGTGGAATCTCATTTTAGCTCACTCTTCGATCGATTATGTAGGACAACTTTACTATGGAAAACCAGCAGAGGTACAGACAACGATCCAAAAGATTGGCAATTCGAGCTTCACGATTTATCAGGAAATCTACCAGGACCATCAATTATGTGTAAAAGCTATTACAGTATATGTCCACTTTAATTATGAAACCCAAAAGCCTGAAGCCATTCCGGATTCTATACGGAGTGAACTTGAGAAACATAAGGACGAATAATTTTTCTAATAGAAGAACTCTCTACCAACCCAGGAAGAGAGTTCTTATTTATACTATGCAAGATATTTATCCAAAGCTTGCTGTAAGGTACCTTTCGTAATTGCTTTATTCTCGAAAGTTAAGCCATTGCTAATCATCATTTTTACAATTTCAGCGCGTAAGCCTGTTATAACCGTTTCGCAACCCATCATGCTAATACCATTAAGGACACTCATCACGCGCTGAAGAACAGCGGATTCCATACCCGCTACACCAGAAAAGTCAATAATCAGAGTTTCTATATTAAATAAACTAACGTGAGATATCACTTTATCTTCAATGGTAGCCATACGAATTTTATCGACGGTTCCGATTAAAGGCAATATACACATCTACTGCGTGAGGGGAATAATGGGTACAGACAGATCTTCAACGATACTCCTTTGCTCTTGTATTAGATGATCCTTGTATTCAGAATAGCTCATAAAGAAATAATTTAGAAAACGATCCATCAGTTCATTGACACTTTTTTCAAGGTTATAAATGTCTTCTTTACTATAGGAATCCTTTGATAGACGATCATAGTTAAAGAGAAAATCCCAAATTACTCTTCTTATCGCTTGTATCCATTCTAGCTTAAATGCGAGGGTTAACGAAAATTTGGCCCATGCCACTCCTTCATGTCTAGCAAAAGTAATTAATTCATGTTCCCTACCCTCTACAATATAGAGCACTAGCTTATGAGCATTATTAAGAAGGTCAATATTACCTATTTTTAATATTTCATCAATTTTATTTTTTACATTGACGGCCTCTGTGAGCAAACGCTTCTCGAAAAGATTTTGATTACTCAAAAAGAACGATTTCATATCTTGACCTTCTTTAAAATTCGGTTTCAGCGTAATCACTCCGCGACTTTGCTTAATCGTTTCTTTTGGTAATTTAATAATAAACTTTGAACCTTTACCTTCTACGCTCCGCACCTCAATCTTTCCATTGTGATCATAAATGACAGAAAAAACTTGCGTTAATCCCATTCCTGTGCCGTCTGACTTTGTTGTATAGAAAGGGGTTCCAAGCATTCGAATCTTTTTTTCGGGGATACCTATTCCCGTATCTTCAATAGAAATAAATATGTAATTACTTTCTTCATAATGTTCTACTGTGATAGTTCCCTCACCCGGGATGGCTTCAAACGCATTTTTCAATAAATTAAAAAGGGCTTTTTTAAGTTGATTTTTCTTTCCATAAACAGTTGAATCCGTGTGAGTGAGGTGTCTTTTTATCTGAACTCGATAGACTTGATCTTGAAAAAGGGGGAATAGTGCCTCTAATTCAACACTTGTGTTTAAGGATTGATAGGGCTCATCCTGTAAATCTGGTTTTGATACATCTAATAAATTCTCCAATGTTGAGATGGCATCCTCCAACTCGGTTTGGGCAATATCTATATATGCATCGTCATGCTTTTCTTTTAATAATTGTAAAAAACCCTTGACTGCCGTTAATGGATTCTTCACTTCATGAGCAATCCCAGCAGCAATTTGTCCTACTGAGGCTAGTTGATTCAGATGGACCTCATCTTTTGAGATCTTATCTCCATCATTTTGAGACAATGTGACTTCTCCTCTCAACACATTTTTAATATTTATCTACCTTTATTCTATTCTATTAAATGGTAGACAAACCCTTTTATTACTAACTTTCTTTTATTATGCAGTAAGGCGGAAATGAATCCCAAGGTTTGATAATGAATTACAAACATTTTCTGGGCCTGACGAATACATTAGGAAGCGAGGTGACCCTACATGAACAGACCTATAGTACTTGGCCTACAAGGTGAAAACTATATTACCTTAACATTTAACTTAGTGGATATACCCCTGCAGTATTTTGAGCTATATCTTGATCGTACCTATATCGGCTCTTACCTCCCTGTCCCCGTGTTACAGATCCCTACAACGTGGTTTAATAGCGGACATAAAAGTCTAAATATCGTTAGTATTTTTCTAGATGGAGGTAGAGTTCGGACCAGTTTATTCTATAATCATCATATTCAAACTGAAAGAGATCCGCGTGATTTCCAGCCTGGTGATATTCTTGTTGCCAGTGATAATACCAACGGGCTTCAACCCGGGTATATGGGACATTCGGCTCTAATCATTGATAAGAATACCATCGCAGAAGCCGTCATGACAGATCCCCAGGTTAGATTCTATCCTCTCGAGCATTTTTTATCAGAACACCCTAGACATGTACAATATAGACCTAAAGATCCCAATTTAGGCCATAAAGCAAGGAATTACGCTTATCAATATGTCCTGCAATATCAAAAAAACAAAAATAGTGGAAAGGAATACCCTGAGTTTTCATTTCTTCCCGACGTACCTCTTAATGATCAATGGGGTTCCATCTATTGCTCCAAGCTAATCTGGCTGAGTTATTACTATGGTGCGGGTCTTACATTAGAAAATGATTTCATTGTTTTTGCCCCTTTAAATCTTTCGTCATCTCTGGAAAACGACAACCGTTTCCAGCTTGTTTATAAACATCCAGATTTTCATTTCTTTATTGAGTTCCATTAAAAAATAGGACTTGAAGTCGAATAATGGGTGTTTGTCTATAACGCCCGTAGACTTTTTGAATAGGTTATAGAGAACCTATATTACTGGAGGCGATAATGAAATGAACCGCGCTGATCAATTCGATATGCTTAAACATCATATGGCTAAGATGAATTATTACAAGCAGAAAGTGGCTCAAGCAACGGACCAACCAACATTTCAAAAATACATGAGCAAGATGAACGAACACGCTATGAAAGCCTATCAGATGTATCAAGCTGTTGGAATGCCTTTCCTTCAGTTTAACCCTCAGTTACAGACGCATTTGCAAATCAATCCGCATCTCGAAGTGAACCCGCAGACTCAAGCATATTTTAACTTTGATCCTGACTTAAATATTAATATCGGCAATCGTTAATAAACTAAAGGGTAGCCTCTAACACTAGAGACTACCCTTTAATTTCACATATCCTTCATTCAGAGGTATACACTAAGGGATATTAATCTTAAACAATGGGAGCGGCATATGAGACTTGGGTATTCGTCCATCAATTTAAGTTTAGAAGGAAATTATCGTACTTGTCGAAAGGCAACATGGGAAAACCAAGGCTATTCCATTATTAAAGAATTGACCATTCACAATTTCGCTCGGCTCTTACATATTTTGCAGTGGAATATAATGCACCGCATTTTCTTTCATCGAATGAGTACGAATATTGTTCCGCTCGCAAGCTTTCCAGGGATGGACTATCGCTGGTGGGAAGATCCCGATGTTACAAAATGGACAGAGCAAATTCGACAACTCCAACAGACCTACGACCTGCGACTTTCCATGCATCCCGCTCAATACACTGTTTTATCTGCGGAGAATCCGGCTATAGTCGATAAATCTATCGAGGACTTAATTTATCATAATCGAGTGTTAGATTTAGTGGGTGGCACTGATCTCATTATTCACGGCGGTGGAGCTTATGGCAACATCGAGTCAGCTAAAAACAGATGGATTGCCAATTATCTCCGGCTAGAGAAAGGAATACGGGATAAGCTTCGTTTAGAAAACGATCACAACACTTATCATTTAAGAGACGTATTGGACATTTCCCAAACCCTCAAAGCGGAACACGGGGAGAAACTTGCTGTCTGCTTCGATATTCATCACCATAACTGTCATCATAATGATGAACCCCTGCCACCCATGCTAGATGAAGTATTTCATTCATGGAATGGGTTAGGAAAGCCGAAAATGCACATCAGCAGCGGTCGCACACATCCTTTGGATCCGAACCATCATGAATACATTTTCAAAGATGATTATGATCGTCTTATGGTTCTTCTTAACGGACGGGATATTGATTTAATGATTGAGGCCAAGCTGAAAGATAAAGCATTGTTAAGATTGTACGAAGACATTGGAGTGATAGACCCATTACCGGTATAATACTTTGAATAAGAAAAAGGAAGCTCATTCGATTAGAGCTTCCCTTTGTTTTAAGGGCTTATGGTCTAGAAATTGGTTTTCACAAAATAAGTTTCCCCATTCTTTTTGTACATCATCACACCCTCAATGATCTTAAGAGAAGTAATTTCCTCTTTAGTCAAATCATCAGCCTTAAATAAGAAGGCTCCCTTCAACGTAATAAAATCATCCTTCTCCATCATGCCATCAACCGTGAGTCTCAAGTTAGATTCTTTCATCCTAACTTTCACATCATTGAGAATGACAAGTTCAGCATAGTCAACTTCTACAGGAACCGAAGAAACATTTTCAACTCTAACCTCGTATGTATATTTTTGATAATTTGGATCGTGTTCAAACAACCCTACAGATGTATTCATATTTGTCATTTTTAATTCCAAAGATTCTTCCGTTGTTCCACAACCAGTAAGGGCTAAAACAGTAATAAGGAAAGCCAACACACTATATTTATATCTCACAGAAATCCCCCCTCTTAGAATATTGACGTAATTGAGAGGATTAAAGTTGCATCGTTTCATCACCTTATTGATTACATTAGTTCCTCATCAATATGTAAGCCATATAAATGACATAGGCAACTGCTAATATCATTCCTTCATATTTCCCAACCTTATAATAGGTGCGGGAAAATATAAGTAAAACACTTGTGAGCACAATCATTAGGATCACATCTACATAAATTTTACTGTCTACAGCAAGTGGAGATATCACTGACGCTGCACCGAGAACAAAAAGGATATTAAAAATATTACTTCCGACGATGTTACCAAGGGCGATTTCACTTTGCTTTTTTATCGCTGCGGTAATCGAGGTAATTAACTCAGGTAAAGATGTACCGACCGCTACAATGGTCAGACCTACTAATGTTTCACTCATCCCAAATGAAATAGCTAGTTCAGTTGCACTACTTACAACCAAGTCTCCGCCAAAGATTATGGCTGCTAAGCCACCAAGAGTAAACACAATATTCTTACCCCATGAAATCTCCATTGGCAATGCGCTTGCGCGCTTCCCTTTTTCTCGATTATGTCTAGCCACTTCAAAAATATAGTAGAGAAAAATCGCGAAGAAAAGCAAGAAAATAAGTCCATCACTTCTCGTAATAAGATTTTCACTCATCCCTTGAAGTAGAACATCATTAATCAAGACAAGTAGAACCGCACTGGCTAAGAGAGTAAAAGGAATTTCCTTTCGAATCGTTTCATCTTCGACACTAAGTGGATTCAAAAGCGCTGTCAATCCCACTACAAATGTAATATTAAAAATATTACTTCCCACGACATTACCTATGGCAACCCCCGCATTATTTTCAAAGGCCGCAACAATACTCACTGTGGCCTCTGGTGAACTGGTACCAAACGCTACAATCGTCAAACCAATCAGCAAAGGGGAAACCTGGAGACCTTGAGCAATCTTAGAAGCCCCTTCCACGAAGTAGTCTGCACCTTTGATGAGCAAGGCAAAACCGAGTATTAATAAAAGGTAGGTCACTTCAAATCACCATCCATAATGACAAGTGTAAATAATATCCAGTATACATTATTAAGGAATCAAATGGAATTCAAGCCAGCAAAATGAAAAAAGAAACGGTATGTTTCAACCGTTCCTTTTCACCTTTACTATTAATATCCCCATCCTGTACGACTAACAATGACAAGTAAAACGTAAAGCACCAAAATGAAGGCGATACCACCGCCGTATCCAACACCTACAGCACTCATGAGATAGACCTCCTTTCATTTCAGAAGATACTCTATCATATGAAGAATCCTGTGAAATGTAAGGGCGAGTATACTAGTCAATTGCGTAAAATGGAAGACCTCTTACTTCTCCTCCAATAGCTTCACTCGAAACAAGATGACGCGATCATATTCAAGCATCTCTTCAGGGACTTCACCCGTTTCGTCATACTGCGCAAAAAGTCTTCCGTTATAACTGATTCCATTACCGTCATCATCTTCTAATATTGTAAGGACAGTTACCGGCCGGTTCATCATTAGATCTACTTTTTCGTTTAAAGGGCTAGTTAATCGTCCTCCAGAGAGAACGGGAAGAGCCACCTCTCGTTCGGTACTCGAACTTCCCCCTTTATCCATAATCGATGCAGAAATATGCATGCTTCTTTCCTTTGAACCCTCTACCTCTTTAAAATCATATGAAAAAAGAACCTGGCTCTTTTTTCTTTGCTCTTGCATCGCATTTGACTTCCCCATTCCCATATGTAGCAAATCTTCTTGCTTTACCCCGTTTTCAAACCATTCCACCGACAAATGAACCATAAGAGGTTCAATCGTATTATTTTCTAAATCAAAAACTTGCACTTGGTCAAGTCCTAATCCACCAATTATCCGTTTTGTTTCATCTGACAATGAGGCTACCGATAAAGTTGGGGTAATCTCCGTGTTGATCGCTGGCTCGGGTTCTTTCTCAGTTTGCTCCACAGGTTGGCACCCAATCAAAAGAATTAGTAACAACAGTACGATAGGCATTGATATCCACTCTCCTCCCTCTTCTATAGACGATGAGCGACCTCCATTAGTTACAGTACCTTTACCTTTATTTTCATCCGAAAGGTTTCATAGATTCCTGTCCATCCATCCAAAGGCTGTGAAAGCCTTTTACTAAATGAAAAATAAAACCCTATTCCAAGAATAGGGTGATGTGAACAAACTTGAGTTTTTTCATTCATTTTTATCCCTCTTTGACCAAATCGATAGCAATCTTCCGTAGATATTCGGGAATGACATTTTCGCTTTTGCAGTTATCACAATAAATTTTTTTAACCGCTTCTTGGTGAATATATTGGATGAGTACGTGGGGAGATAACGGCTTAGGCAATCCACAGTCCTGGCAAAACATCAAATAAACGGTTTTCATCATTCCCGACCTCCTTTTGAGATTACAACAGCTACTATATAATATACTACACTTTTCTAAATTTTCCTTCTTTATAATATTACACAAGATATTTTCTTAATAAAACAACTACCGTAATTAATCAGTTTTGTAACCGATACCATATTTCGACGGATTTCGCAATACGTTTACTGAAATAAATATTGACGCACCACCTAATTTGGTATACGATGTACAACGTAGATAAATTAAAAACATTGGAGATGGCACGACACATGTTTAAGTATCTTTATGGTAAATTCGCAGAAAAGCAAGCAGAAAGAAAGTTACGAGAGATTGATCAAATGTTACACTACACAGAATATCACCAAGATGCTAGAAAGATTAGGTTCTTTTAATATAATGAATGCGAGAAAACCATCCTTTTGCGGATGGTTTTTTCATGTGATACGTAACGGTAGTTATCTAATGAAAGGTTGAAAACTCTCCCTGCCTATGCAACTTAGCCCCTTAATACTACTTTTCACACTGAAATTATCGCCATTCACAACCGATTTATGCGTAACATTCTAAAATTTATTATAATTATGCTAACCTAAATTCTAGATAATTACTCTATTAAAGGAGGAAAACCATGAAGGTAACGAAAAACAGATGGCTCATTGCTTTATCCGCTATTGCGATCCATATTTCCATCGGTGCTGCCTATGCTTACAGCGTCTACAAAAAGCCATTAGTTGAAACGGCAGGGTGGTCCGAAACAGATGTTACTTTATCTTTCACCATAATGATGGCGCTTGCAGGAATGTCTGCAGCTATTTTCGGTAAGTTTGTGGAAAGACAAGGACCAAGAAAATCAGCCTTACTTGCAGCAGTATTGTTCGGGTTAGGACAGGTAGGTTCCGGCTTTGCAGTATCGATCGACTCTTCTAAGCTCTTCTTGCTTACTTATGGTTTGTTAAGTGGCTTAGGTCTTGGAATCGGTTACATTTCTCCTGTATCTACTCTGGTTAAATGGTTCCCTGATCGAAGAGGATTAGCTACCGGGATGGCGGTACTTGGGTTTGGATCTGGCGCTCTTGCTACGGCTCCCGTAGCTGCAACTCTCATTGTATCAGTCGGAATTCCTAGTACGTTCTATATCCTAGGCGCATGTTATATCACCCTCATGGTGCTTGGTGCTTCTTATATCGCCCCTCCTAAAGATGGTTGGATGCCAGATGGCATGAAGAAGGCAATCGCATCTGGGCAAAAAGTGATCATTAAAGATTTAAGACAATTAACTTCTAAAGAAGCGGTAAAAACCAAACATTTCTGGATGCTGTGGTCTATGATGCTTATCAACACAAGTGCAGGAATTATGATGATTTCCGTAGCTTCACCTATGGCTCAAGATGTAGTAGGATTGTCCGCCGCAGCAGCTGCGACGATGGTCGGAATTATGGGTATCTTTAACGGTGGAGGAAGATTGGGCTGGGCTGCAGCTTCCGATTATATTGGTAGGCACAATATTTTCTTAATTTTCTTCATCATTCAAATCATAGCGTTTGCAACTCTTCCTCTTACGACCAATGTTCTTTTATTCCAGCTGCTCATCTTCCTTGTCGTCAGTTGCTATGGTGGTGGATTCTCTAACCTTCCTGCTTTTATTGGAGATTTATTCGGAACAAAGCAACTTGGGGCGATCCATGGATATCTTTTAACCACCTGGTCTCTTGGGGGAATTATCGGTCCGCTGCTAGTAAGTAAAATTCAAGGCGCAACAGGCAGCTACATTCCCGTCTTTTATGTTTTCCTAGGAATGATTACATTAGCTTTCTTCATCTCCATTATGCTTCGAGCTGATATTAAGAAGTACCGTAATCAAGAGCAACAAAAACAAGCAATTGCTTAATACAAAGAAGGATCTACTCGTCTGGAACGGTAGATCCTTCTTTTCCTTACTTTTTCAAACAAACGAGCTTCATTTCAGTCATTTCCTCAACCGCGTACTTTAATCCTTCACGGCCTACCCCACTTTCCTTTACTCCTCCATATGGCATATGATCCACACGGAACGTTGGGATATCATTGACCATCACACCGCCTACCTCTAAACTTTCAGCAGCTCGCAATGCAGTAAAGACATTGTTTGTATAGATCCCTGCTTGCAATCCATAACGTGAATCGTTAACATAACGAATGGCTTCGTCAACAGATGCTACTTTATTTATTAACACGATAGGAGCAAATACTTCTTGGCAAGAGACCTTCGCTTGTGGATCAACGTTAAGTAGGACAGTAGGTTCCAAAATGTTTCCATTCCTTTGGCCACCTGCGGCAACGATTGCCCCTTTTTGCTTTGCTTCCTCAATCCAGTCCAAAGAGCGCTCCACGTCCTTAGGGCTAATAAGTGCGGATACTTCTGTTGCTGGGTCCATTGGATCGCCTAAAGTTAGATTCTTTGTTTTCTCTACGAACTTTTCAACAAATTCATCATACATCTTTTCATGGACATAAACTCGCTGTAAAGAAATACATACCTGACCTGCAAAGGCAAAAGCTCCCATAATGGCACGACTTAGTATGGTGTCCACATCTGTACCCTCATCTACGATCAGCGCAGCATTTGAGCCTAGCTCTAAGGTGACTCTTTTTAATCCGGCTTTGTTTCGAATACCTATTCCAACGGCAGGACTTCCTGTAAAAGTAATGACTTTCACCCGATCATCAGCAATCAACTGCTCTCCAACCGTACTGCCGCTTCCGGTTACTACGTTAAAGGCACCGGCCGGCAATCCTGCCTCGTGTAAGAGCTCGGCCAAAAATAGAGAGCTCAGCGGGGTTTGAGTAGCCGGTTTGAGAACGATCGTATTCCCTGCGGCGATGGCAGGACCTACTTTATGAGCTACTAGGTTCATAGGAAAGTTAAACGGAGTAATCGCAGCGACCACACCTAAGGGTTGGCGAATCGTAAACGCGATTCTGTCTTCCCCCCCAGGGGCTGCATCCATGGGGATGGTTTCCCCATGGATGCGTCTAGCTTCTTGAGAGGCAAATTTATACGTCATAATTGTTCTTGCTACTTCCCCCTTCGCGGTGCTTAAGGGCTTCGCAGCTTCTAACGCGATGATGCGAGCTGCTTCATCTGCCTTCTTTTCAAGCAGCTGAGCGAGCCTTTCTAGTATATCTGCCCGCTGATGGGCAGGCATCTTGGCCATGATGGGGCGCGCATTCTCAGCGGAAGCAATCGCCATTTCGACTTCAGCGGCATCGGCGTAAGGAATTTCGGCAATTTGCTCCCCGTTATACGGACTGTATAGAGGACGATATTCTTTCGCTTCTAGCCATTCTCCATGAATATAAAGCTGTTTTCTCACTTAGTTATCCCCCCTTAATTTAAGCAAGCTCTTTGAAAATATCTTCAATGACGTCTAATGCTTCAGCCAACTGCTCATCGGAGATAACTAACGGAGATAGGAATCTTAATACGTTACCGTACAGACCCGCACTTAGTACGATGACTCCTCGTTGATAGCACGCCGCTACGATTTTAGCTGTCAATTCCTTATTTGGTTCTTTGCTAACAGGATCTTTCACCAGTTCGATTGCACACATCGCACCTAATCCACGAACATTTCCAATCACAGCGTACTGTTGCTGCAATCGTTCAAAACGGGAGATAATCGTTTGGCCAATGACTACGGATCGATCAACGAGCTTCTCTTCTTCCATCATCTTAATGACTTCAAGCGCAGCCACACATCCTAACGGACTTCCGCCGTATGTTCCTCCGATTTCTCCCGGAGCTGCTGAATCCATGATTTCTGATCTTCCTGTGACGGCACTAATCGGAAGCCCTGCACCGATGGACTTGGACATGGTCATGATATCAGGTACAATATCGAAGTGTTCCATCGCAAACATTTTGCCCGTACGTCCAAACCCTGTTTGAATTTCATCGGCAATAAACAAGATGCCATACTTTTCGCATACCTTTTTCACGCCTTGAACAAAGGTCTTGGATGGTACGATAAATCCGCCTTCCCCTTGCACAGGCTCCATAATGATAGCCGCGATCTCTTCCGCAGGTACTTCGGACAAGAAGAATTCTTCTAACTGATCAAGCACCATTTGATCTAGCTCTTCTTGGCTGACTCCAAGCGGGGCACGATAGTAGTAAGGGTAACGCATCTTGTACGTATCCGGAGCAAAAGGGCCAAATCCAAACTTGTAAGGTTTTACTTTACTGGTTAAAGACATCGCTAAGAGCGTACGCCCATGAAATCCACGGTCAAAAGAAATAATCGCTTTTTTCCCTGTAAATTTACGAGCTAATTTAATCGCATTTTCTACTGCCTCAGCCCCACTGTTAAGGAATATCGTTTTCTTAGCGTGGGATCCTGGTGTCATGGCATTCAACTTCTCTGCTAATTCAATATACGGCTCATACATCATCACATTGAATCCTGGGTGAATATACTTTTCCACTTGTTCTTTAAGAGCTTCAACCACCTTCGGAGGACAATGCCCTACATTCAGTGTTCCAATCGCTCCAGCTAAGTCGATGAACGTATTCCCATCAACATCCGTTAATAAAGCTCCTTCTCCTTTAGCAGCAAAGGAAGGAACCGTATTGGACACCCCTTGCGCTACATTGTTCTTTCTTCTTTCTAATAAATCGGATGCCTTCGGCCCCGGGATAGCTGTTTTTAGTTCGATATATTTTTGTGTTGTCTTTTCCATGGTTTCTTCCCCCTCTAAGTTAAGTGATCCCTAATGGATCTGTTACTTTTCATTAAGCAAAAGTCATGCCAACACTTTAAAGGTAGAATTTACGGGATTATTGCCATTTAAGTAGAGAGATTATTAGTAAGGTTATTCAAAAATGAATATATATTATTCAGTTTTGAATAATGATGAAAGATCCGTTAAACCGACTCCTAAGGGCACTCTCTCCCGTCTACAGTTTGCATCTTATGGCTAGAAAATCGCACCTCATTACTCAAAATTCATTTTTTCACTCAACCTGTTAAAATGCCGACTCATGGTTGGTTGACTTATTTCTAGAGCTTTTGCTGCTCTGGTTAACGTCTTGTATTCAGCGAGGGCCATTTTGATCAATTGATACTCTGTCAATTCCACGGCTTTTTCCATCGGAATAATAGCATTTACTTGAACAGGCGGTTTACGACGAGCGCTACCTGCTCCACTTCCATCAGGAACATGACTTCCTCCTAGAATCCGACTTAAATCGTTTGCCATGATCAAATGACTGGACGAAACCACCATGACTCTCTCCAGTACATTTTGCAGCTGCCTCACGTTACCCGGCCAATGATAGGCTTTCAGAAGTTCGAGTGCATCTTCCGAGAAGTGCATTTTCGTCGCAAACTTTTCATTGAAGTAATCTAAAAAGTGGTGCACTAGCGGTTCAATATCTTCAATCCGTTCCCGTAACGCTGGGACGAATAAAGGAATGACGTGGAGACGATAATACAGGTCTTCTCGAAAGGTTCCTTTAGCAACCATATCTTCTAGATCTCGGTTTGTCGCCGTAATAATACGGACGTCCACACGAACAGGATGCGTCCCCCCTATTTTCATCACTTCTCGCTCTTGGATTGCTCGAAGCAATTTCACTTGCAAATTTAGCGGTAGCTCTCCTACCTCATCTAGGAACAGCGTTCCCTCATCCGCTATTTCGAACAGTCCCTTTTTCCCCTGATGAAGGGCTCCGGTAAAAGCTCCTTTCTCATAACCAAACAATTCGCTTTCGAGCAGATTTTCCGGTATGGATCCGCAATTGATCTTTATGAAAGGCTTCTCTTTACGAGGACTGAGATGATGAATTGCATGAGCAATCAGCTCTTTTCCTACACCGGATTCCCCGTAAATGGTAACCGTGGAAGACACGCGAGCCACCTTTTCCATCTCAAATAGAAGTTCTTCCATTCGTTCCGACTTATAGATAATCGGCTTCTCATTCTCATGCTGCACCTTGCGTAAGATGTTCATTTCCTGACGGTACTTCTCATTCAGCGATCTTGCTTCTTCGAGCTCTTCCTTAAGATTGGTTACCTCCGTAATGTCCCTAGACGCAATCACGATCCGCTCGATTTCTTTCTTCCGATTAAAAATGGGATTCCCAACAGCTAGAATCTTCCGACCAAAGCGGTTTTGCTGTACAATGGAAATCTTCTTTTTTTCAGTTAACACTCGGCGAGTAACGGATGGTTTGAACCAGCCTTTTTCCTCAAGGTCCAGCATGTTCTTGCCCACGACAGAAGATAGGTTGACTCCCCATAGATTTAGATGACTTCGATTTGAAACCCGAAGCACCGTCCCTTGGCCATCGACCACCAATACTTCATCATAAATAGAATCAACAATTGCCTCTAAGTCAGTTGCCAAGTCTCTTAATTCTTGGGAGAAGGTTTGCTTAATATACTGAAGCTCAGCCGATCCCGCATCAAGCCACCCCACGATCTCTCCCGCTTCGTTCTTCACGATTAAGTATGGAGCTTGAAGATCTCCATGGGATAGGACACGGGATTGATCGACAACTCTAAAATCGGTCCGGTAATCTACTAGTTTTGAAGGAGTCTCGCTTTGCATAAGGAGATCATAGCTATCACATAGACCGATCGGCCTCTTATCTTTCATCATGATTATTACTCGCGCTTGCTTCTTTAGCATCAAGCTCGTGGCTTGCTTTACGGTTGAAGACTCATCTATTAAGATAAAATCGGTATTCACATCTTGAAGGCCCATCCCTTTATAACCCCTCTCGGTTGTATAGATCTGGCCGTCTATTTTCCATATAATTCAGCACTCCCTTAGAGGAAGTCGTTTCGTTAAGCGTAATCGGTACTACAGCCAAATCTTCATTATTTAATGATTTATACAAAGAAGTTCCCGTGGGGTGGATAATTTCACTTTCCCCAAAGAAGAGTGTGTCATTCTCCAATCCCACTTTATTGGCTGTAGCGACAAAGACATGATTTTCAATCGCGCGTGCACGGAGGTAGATATGCTGATAAGGCTGATACGGAATCATATTCGAGCTGAGGATCAAGATGATCTGGGCTCCTTTGATCGCAAGAACCCGTGCCATCTCTGGGAATTCCATATCATAGGTAATCATGATCCCGAATTTTCCTTCCGGAGTGTCAAATACCGGTATTTTTTCTCCGGCGGAAAAGTACTCCTTTTCATGATCGAACAGATGACTTTTTCTATACGTTCCTAAGATTTCTCCTTGTCGTCCGATAAATGCAGCAGAATTATAGATCTTCTCCCCAACTCGTTCCGGGAAACCAACGATTGCTCCTGTATTTAGACGCCTGGCCTGTTCCCTGACCCTTGTGATCGTATCTTCCTCCACGGTTTCAGCTAAATCATAAACACGATCCCCTAGGAAGTATCCGGTTGTATATAATTCAGGAAATAAAACATAGTTCGCCTGATTGGCGCTAGCCATGGCCATTGTCTCAAGCACACGGCGAATATTGGCTTCCTTCTCAAATAAATTGCTCCGCAATTGGGCTAAGCCCAAGTTCCAAGTTGCCATGTCCTATTCCTTTCTATATTCTTTCAGTTTTTTTACAATCGTAGATTGGTCCACTTCAAGGATTTCTGCCACTTTGTATGTATTCCCATAGAGTCGGTAAGCCTTCTGAATCAACTCTTTTTCTAGCTGTTTCTTTGCTTGTTTCAGCGGAGGAAACTGAAGTTCATCGTTAGACTGGGGAAAATCTCCTTTACCTAAGCCTTCTTGACTATTAGTCACAACCATTCTCTCAATCTTATTCTCTAACTCTCTTATATTACCTGGCCAATGATAATGCAAAAACTCATCTTTCACCTTCGGATGCAGTTGCATGAACAGTCCATATTTTTTATTGTATTTGGACATAAAGTAATTAATTAGGTGCGGAATATCCTCTTTCCTCTCACGCAAGGCCGGAATTGTTAGAGGTACGACGTTCAAACGATAAAATAAATCTTCCCGAAAAGCCTTTTCTTTCACCAACTGGGATAAATCCTTATTCGTAGCGGCTATGATACGTACGTTTATTTTCTTATTCTCCGTGCTTCCCACTTTTCTAATCGTATTTTCCTGGAGCACGTTGAGCAGCTTTGCTTGAAGGCGATAAGGAAGCTCCGCAATTCCATCGAGAAAGATCGTTCCCTCATGAGCAACCTCAAACAATCCTGTAGCACCACCCTTTTTTCCACCAGTAAAGGACCCATGCTCATAGCCGAACAACTCTGCTTCAATCAGATTTTCTGGCAAGGCTCCGCAATTCACGGCAACAAATGGCTTACTCGCCCGGTTACTAATGCGATGTATCATATTGGCAATGGCGCTTTTCCCTACTCCTGACTCTCCTAAAAGCAACACCGTAGAATCGACTTGAGAAACAGCCTGAATGATCTTGATTACGCGTTGCATAGACTCGGAATGCATTATAAGCCGATTATCCCCAGAGTTAAAACTCTCATCGATAGCAAGGCCCGTTGATGGTATAGTAGACAGATTAAGAAGAGTTAAAACGTATTGTACCCCATCCCCTGGATGGTGAATCTCCTTCCAGACATAGACCACCATCTCTCCTTGGTGGGTCATAAGAAGTTGGTGTTTCTTCTCTTTTTCCGGTGGGGTCACAAAACAAGCGTTCCAATCCACATCATAAATCGATCTTCCTGGCCGAAAGATACCGACTGGATCCTGAGTTTGGTTATTTCCAGCCAGATAACGTATATAGAGATATTTATCCAATAACAACGAAAGGCAACCTTGAAGGCCTGACTTGTGCGAGTTCATGGTCTCCCCTTTCTTTCCTCTGAAAAGGAAACAACTGATGATGAAAAAAATCATCAAGATAACTTGAACCTTGGTAGATATTGATTTGTTCCTATCTTTCGATTTATCAGGATGAAAAAAATCATCTTTTCTCCTTATTATAGGTTTTGAACTTCTCTAAATCAACAGAATTTATGCAGTTGCCAGACTTGGCATCCTTCTTGCAAATAAACTTGCAATCAATACTTAAGGAGGAATTTTATGAAAGAAGAAGTGGCCTTAAAAAGAGAACTAAGCTTGTACCAGGTCGTATTATTCGGGTTGGCCTATTTGACGCCTATGATTGTGTTTGGAATGTATGGCACACTTGCCGATGCCAGTCATGGTGCTGTCGTTCCGACCTTTGTCCTAGCACTGGTCGCGATGCTGTTCACGGCTTTCAGTTACGGAAAAATGGTAAAAGCCTATCCCATAGCCGGTTCCGCCTATACCTACACCCGAAAAACTCTTAATGGTCACATCGGCTTCATGGTTGGTTGGGCTATTCTACTTGACTACATTTTTATCCCTATGGTGATCTGGTTGATTGGGGCTCTATACTTCGGGACCATTTTTCCAGGCGTACCGATGTGGGTATGGATTGTCACTTTTATTATCCTCACTACAGCCGTCAACATTCTAGGAGTCAAAGTTAGTAATAAAGTAAACTTTTTGCTTATGATTTTTCAGTTCTTAGTTATTGGTATTTTCGTTATATTAAGTATCAGGAGTCTAATGACAGGTACTGGCGCAGCAACGATTTTCTCCATCCAGCCGTTTTTTAACGAGAATACTTCCTTTAATTTTGTACTCGCCGGTGCGGCGATCGCATGCTATTCCTTTTTAGGATTTGATGCGATCACAACATTTACGGAAGAAAAAAAGACCCTGAGAAAACAATGCCAAGAGCCATTATGCTTACTGCCCTTATTGGCGGGATTATATTCATTCTTGTATCCTATTTATCCCATTTGATCTACCCTGATTACACCCAGTTTAAAGACTTAGCTACCGCTGGGGACGAGCTGGCTTATATGGTTGGGGGAAATCTATTCAGTTCCATCTTCTTAGCCGGTCTAATTATCGCTCAATTTACATCAGGCCTGTCAGCGCAAGCCTCCGCCTCACGTTTGCTTTATGCTATGGGACGTGATTCTGTTTTGCCAAAATCGGTATTTGGCTATATCAACGCCAAATATCAGACGCCTGTGATCACACTTATCCTGATTGGGTTAATTGGGCTCCTTGCCATCAAGTTTGATATTCTAAGTGCAGCCTCTTGTATAAACTTTGGAGCGTTTGCTGCTTTTACGATGGTAAATCTAGCAGTCATTGCTCACTATTACGGAAAGAACAAACAGCGTTCAGGCAGTGGCGTGATTTTTAACTTGATTATCCCTCTTATTGGAGCCGTTTTAAATATACTCTTACTACTAAGCTTAGACCCAATGGCCAAGCAATACGGTATGGTATGGGGAGCAGTGGGGCTGGTTTATCTTGTTTATTTAACCAAAGGATTTAAACAGCAACCCGTAGACTTAAAAATGGATGAGGTCGTATAAATGAAAAAAACATGGAACATCGCTCTTGCTCAAATTCCGGTGCAAGACGGCAACAAAGAAGCAAATCTTAAAAAAATGGAACAGTTTATCCAAGAAGCTTATCAACAATCAGCTGACCTCGTTCTTTTTCCGGAACTCATCGTGACAGGACTTGTATCTAGGGATCAGCTTCCTCTGGTAGCTGAAGCCAAAGACGGGTACACGTGTAAAGCAATCCGGAGTATGATTCATAGATACCCAATCCACGTTGTGTATTCATTTATCGAAGCTGATGGTAGAGATGTATATATTACATCCTGCCTTATGAATAAAGAAGGCCAACTGCAGCACTATTACCGCAAGACACATCTGTTTACAGATGAGAATCTGCTTTTTTCTAAGGGAGACCAACTAGAAACTTTCGAGCTAGATGGGGTCACCTTCGGATTGCTCACTTGCTATGATATTGAATTTCCCGAACCAGCTAGAGCCTTAACCTTGCAAGGGGCCCAAGTGCTGCTCGTGAATTCCGCCAACATGTCTCCTTACGAGAATCAGCACCGTATCTTTTGTCAAGCGCGAGCGATGGAAAACCATCTCCATGTCGTGTATTGCAACCGCCTAGGAAGTAATGATCACTATGAGTACCATGGGGAAAGTCTCGTAGTCCATCCGAGTGGTAAGGTGCTACTAGATGGGGGTTCTGATAGAGAAGGCCTTGGCTTTACTACCCTTGTTTTGGAAGAGGACTCGGTTCATTCCTATCACTATTTAAAGGAACGCAGGCCGGAATTATACCGATAAAAAAACAGACCTGATCTCTGATTAATAGATCAGGTCTGTTTTCTTCGCTTTTTTACTACGCTTTTACTCCATAGCCCTTTTCCTGTGCGATATAATCCAAATGAATGGTTTGAATATCTAGTAGTTCAGAAGCGGGCTTATCTAGCATGTTTCGAATATCTAATACCTTGAGGTACCCGTGACATTGATTGCAGACATGAATTTGAGCTTTTTCTTCTCCTTCTACAGATAGATAGCGTAACTCTTTTTCATCTTCACACCCACAATGAGAGCATACAAGTCGATTTTCTTGCCATGAAGTATAGCATCGAGGACAGTTCAGCATTTTCTTCCCTTTTTCGAGTACAGCTAGTCTGACAGGTTCTCCGCAGCAAGGGCAGATACCCTGCTTGTCGAGTCCCGAGATTTCCTCATCAAAACTAGTGGAGACCACACGTAGAACGGGTCGTAAGGCTTGCTCTGCCACATAAGGTATAATCCATGGATCTACTTGCCAATCATTAGCCAAATTTTCCATAGTAGATTCTTGGAAGAAAAGGAGTTCCTGAGCCCAAGTTGCGGTGATTTCCATTGTCGTTTGATCGATCATCTTTTGCAACTGATCTTGAAGCTCTGGCTGTAACTCTTGTAACAAAACGAGCAACTCCATAATATTTTGATGATAGAGAGTTGGATTCACGTCGATAGCCGCTTGATAAACAAAGGGCAACTCAGGTTGGAGAGGATCCTTACTCCTAACTGGTAGGCCTTCCGCTGAAAGCCGCGCTTCCCAAAGCTTTTGATGCTCTATGATTTTCTGCTGATATTCAAGATACGCTTCTGAAACGACTGAGGTACTCATAGTCACGCTCCTTGCTTCTTTTTCTTTTCTTCTTCCTTGAGCTCATCATACCAGCGTCCGTGGTGTTCCTTCGCCCAAGTTTCAGAGACATCTCCTTTCGTAATTCCTCTCATTGCGTCCTTAGCCCCCGGAGCTAGAGTCGCTAGATACACATGCCCTACTACAACCGCAATGGCAAGAGCAAAGCCAATATTATGAAGGAGATAACCCCACACGCGAATATCGTATGGAATATAACTTGGGAACCACATCATAAATCCAGACGCGATAATGATAATCGTAGTGAATACTTGCAGCAGGGAATTTATTTTTTCCCCTGCGTTGTAGAAATCTTGCTTTGGAATATCCGCATGCTTTCCAAAGAACTCCTTAGCAAACGGAAGGAAAAAACCAAAGTCATGTTTTCTCCAAGTGAAGATCGACTTGATCCAATGGAAGAAGCTCTTCGGATCGCAAAAAATCATGATAAACATAGGGAGAATAAACAAGACAGCAAAGACTCGGTGTAGTAAACGTGCATTTGCCGGTCCCCCTAAGACAGGATAAAGCCAATCAAAAAATTCGGTGTACATGGGCAAGGCGGTAATGTAGAGGGCAAAGAAAGCTCCTGCATTCACCCAATGTGCAATACGAAACGTGAGACTAAAGCGCTTAACGTAACCTTTATTTTTCGTGCTCATCATGCGCCCCCCCTTCTTCAGTCTTCTTCTGCGTACGTTGGGCAATAAAAGCACCAATGACCGCCATGGTTGTTACACCAAAGAGAGACTTGCCGATAGGCTGGGCATAATCCTTCCACAGCTTGGCTGCGGTCGGAACCTTAGGATTCACTGGTAGATCGTACTCGCTCGGATGGTCGGCTAAAAGATAAACCGTGTGTGTACCATCTATGCTTTGCGGGTTATAAATGTTCGCATTCGGAAACCTGTCCTTCACTTTTTTCAATCGCTCTTTCGCAAGAGCTAGCATCTCCTCTTCCTTCCCAAAACGAATGGCTCCTGTATGGCACACATCCGCGCAAGCAGGTTGAAGATTCGCTTCTAGTCGATCGGTACATAGGGTACATTTTTGAGCTTTATAGTATTTCTTTTGTTTCTCATCGGTGTACTCAGCTAAATGAATAGACTCGAAAGGACAATTTTGCACACAGTATCCGCATCCAACACAGGTATCCGAATCAACCACTACGGACCCAAATTTTGTATAGCTGATGGCATTCTCAGGGCATACCTTTTCGCAGGCAGCATCGCTGCAATGCATGCAGGAGTCGTGTCGGAACAACCAATCAAGACTGCCGTTTGGCCGCTCTTTTTCTTTAAACGTAATCAAGTTCCAGGTATTGGCATTTAGTTTTTCATGTGACTGATAGCTTCCTTGGAATTCTTCCGGCACCGCCGGAAGGTCATTCCAATCTTTGCAGGCCACCATACACGCCCGACACCCATCACATAGAGTAACATCTACGAGTTTTACATATTTAGACATCCTTAGGCCCTCCTTATATCACAGAGGAATGCTTTATATTCCGGGATCATCGTATTGGCATCTCCTATGTGAGGCGTTAGGCTGTTAGCGGTTCCCCCTTTGACAAGCCCCTTGTAGCCAAAATGCCAAGGCATTCCCACCTGATGAACAACTTCCCCACGTATCCGATACGGCTTAAATCGCTTGGTTACCATCGCATAAGTCTCAATTTCGCCTCTGGCCGAGGAAACGACAACTCGGTCTTTATTTAAAATCCCTTTTTCTCTCGCCAACTCTTCGCTTATCTCTACGAACATATGAGCCGATAACTCCGAAAGCCAAGATTGATGTCTTGTCATCGCTCCAGACTGCCAGTGTTCTGATAAACGATAGGTTGTTGCGACGATAGGATATTTCGTTTTATCCCCTCGTGGATTATGCTTTCCTCCCCAGATCGTCACGGTTGGATTGAATTCTTGGCTGGAAAACGCATTTGGTATCGGACTTTCGTATGGTTCATAATGCTCTGGGAATGGCCCATCGTTTCTAACGGCAAACAAACCCGCTTTTCCATCCGCCAACATGAAGAATGGATCCTGTCCGCCTTTCCCATCAGGTGCAGTGTTTTTACCAAAATCAGGTACATCATAGCCTGTCCATTCTTTGCTTAGAGCGTCCCACCAGATCCCTTCTTTTCCTTTACTCCACGGTTTTCCGGCTGGATCGCAGGCAGCTCGGTTATAAAGAATCCGTCGATTCAACGGCCAAGCATAAGACCAATTCAAGTAGTTGCTCATGCCCGTATCTTTATTATCACGACGCTTGGATAGATTTTTACCTTCCTCCGGATAGAAACCACAATAAATCCAGTTCCCGCTGCATGTTGATCCATCATCTTCCAGTTTAGCAAAGCTCGGGATCTGCTTTCCGGTACGTGTGTCGTATCCATTAATCTCTTTGGAAACAATGTCAATGTCTGGATGATCGTGATCACCATAGTTCCAATAGAGCGCTTGAATCGGCAACGCCGACGCATCGGTCCTTCCATGGTACAGCTTTTTCAAACGTAGCATCAACATATGAATAATCTCTAGATCGGCTTTCGATTCATGTTTTGGCTCAATGGCCTGCCAACGGTACTGCATCCAACGACCGCTATTGGAAACGGTTCCTTCTTTTTCATAAGAAGCCGCTGCAGGTAACAAGAAGACTTCCGTCTGAATCTCTGAAGGGTCTGCTCCGGATTCTCTTGACCAAAATGTGGAAGTCTCATGCTCCCATAGATCGGCGGCAACAAGCCAGTCCAGCTTGCCTAGCGCTTCTTTTTCCTTCCCCGCATTGGGTCCACCAACGACCGGATTCGTTCCGAAGCAGAATAAGCCTTTTAATTCGCCCTTTGCCATCGCTTCGAACAAAGGAATATGGGAATAATTTTTCTTTCCTTTAGGCAAATAGTGATATCCGAATTCATTGTCTGCCGTGGCCTGTGGACCATAAAATGCTTTTAAGAGACTGATGACAAATTTAGGTTTGTTAGACCAATATCCCGTTTTCGGAGTCTCATTTTCTAGATAGGCCTGTAATGTAGCATGTTTCTCTGTTGCCGTCGGGGCCCCCAAGTAACCTGGTAGATCTCCATATAACAAGGCAAAATCAGTAGATCCCTGGACATTGGATTCGCCACGCAGCGCATTCACGCCACCGCCAGGTCTTCCTACGTTTCCAAGCAGCAATTGAAGTATCGCATACACTCGGACATTCTGAGTCCCGACCGTGTGTTGGGTCGTTCCCATAGCATAGAGAATGGTTCCCGTACGATCCACGGCGCTTGTTCCCAAGAAGGTCTTGGCAATATCGAGATATTGATCTTTAGGTGTACCCGTGACCGTACAAACGGTATCTATATCATAGCGGGAGTAATGTTTTTTCATTAATTGAAACACGGTTCTTGGGTTCGTTAAGCTTTCGTCCCTCAGGATGTCTCCATTTTCATCTCTCTGGAACGTCCAAGTACTTTGATCATATTTTCGATTAGACTCATCATATCCAGTGAACAATCCATCCTTAAAATCAAAGTCATCATGAACAAGAAAAGAAGCGTTCGTATAGTTCACAACATATTCTTTGTGATACAGCCCATTCTCTAATGCGTAATGAATAAGTCCTCCCATGAACGGAATATCCGTACCGGAACGTAGGGGGGCATAGAGATCCGCTTGACTCGACGTTCGGGTAAAGCGAGGATCGACCGAAATAATCTTCCCTCCGTTTTGTTTTGCTTTCAGTAGCCACTTGAAACTAATCGGATGATTCTCAGCTGGATTAGCCCCGATAATGAGGGCACAGTCCGTATATTGCAGGTCATTCCAGTGATTCGTCATTGCTCCACGTCCAAAGGTAGGTGCCAGACCGGCAACCGTAGAGCTGTGTCAGAGGCGCGCTTGGTGTTCGATATACGTCAGTCCAAGCCCTCTCATCATTTTAACTAGTAAGTAACATTCTTCATTATCTAGGGCGGCTCCACCTAGACTTGCTATCGCCTCTGTTTTATTAACAAGAATCCCATTTTCCTTTTCCACAAAGGTGTTATCTCTAGTCTTCTGGATTTTCTCAGCAATACGATCCAGCATCCAATCCCAGTCTTTTTCTTCCCATCGATCGCTTCCAGGTGCACGATACAACGGTTTCTTCACCCTTTGATCGGAAGTGTATAACTGGCGAATCGTCGTTCCTTTGCTGCACAATGATCCTTGATTAATCGGATGATCCGGATCTCCCTCGGTAAATACAACATCATGGTCCCGGGTATGCACAAGAATCCCGCATCCTACGGCACAATAAGGACATATCGTCGGTGTCACTTTTGTCTCTGCTATCTTAAGTTGTCTTGTTTTTGCTTGAGCTTCCTTGGAGTTAAAACCTAGCTCCACCACGGCTAACGTAAGCGCGGTTGCCCCAGATAATTTCAGAAACTGTCGTCTGGTTAGATCAGGCATCACTCTTCCTCCTTTTACATGATCCCTTGCTTTTCCGATAGATCGTCTACCACTCTACCGCATGAACTGTAAATTAACGTCATACGACCGCGGAGATAACCCACCACCTCAATCTGTAGAAATTTGGCAAGCTGAACAGCTTGTTTCGTTGCTGCTGTTCGTGAACCAACGATGCCAAAGCCAAATCTTGCTGCTTTCGCTAGCATTTCATATGAAATGCGTCCTGTCGTTAGAAGGATTAAGTCTTCTGCTTTCCATCGATTACGAACCGCGCACCCAATCGCCTTATCTACCGCATTGTGGCGCCCAATGTCCTCCCGAATGGTAAGGTTCCCATTGGAGTCAATGAGACAAGCTCCATGCATGCCTCCGGTCTCGAGATACATCTCACATCGTTGCGCGAATTCATTTCTCTTTTTTAATAAGTACGAAAGCGGGACTCTAGCTTTGTTTTTGACTTTCTTGAACTGCTTGACATCTGTCATCGAAAAGAAGGTTACCCCTTTTCCACAACCTGCTGTAAAATGTCTTCGCTTCTCTAAGAACTTTTCTACATCAAATCCGGGTCCTGTGGTCACCTGTATTGACCCTTGTTCTTCCTTGATTAGTAAACTATCAACATCATCTATGGATTGAATCATTCCTTCAGAATAGAGATAACCGATCGCCCAATCTTCTAAATCAGCTTTCGTAAGTTGAAAGGTTGCAATCTCCTTTTCATTCACCATCAAGGTGAACGGATACTCTTCCGGACAATATTTATTCACTTGGGAAACACCTCGCTTTCCCCTGGTCTAGGTTAAATATTTTGTTGATAAATAAAGCTTACCGTTTTAAGATTTCGAAGGCAGTGAAAAACCTCACTTTACAAACTGGAAATACCATCCATGTTGATATCTGTGGCTAAGCCATTTCCATTCTGATAAAGATGCGATCCCCTTCGATCTCAATAGGAAAGGTTTTTACTAAACCTTTATGAGGTGCCTGTACGGTTCCGTCACGAAGGGATATTTTCCAGTCATATAAAGGACAATAGACGAACTCTCCACTGACAAGCCCTTCAGAAAGTACGCCGCCTTTGGGATGTGGACTTCTGTTTTCAATAGCTCTCACTTCTCCATTCGTTAGACGAAACAAAGCGATTTCCCACTGACCTACGGTAATGGCCTGTCCCATTCGTTCAGGGAGCTGACTATATTCAGCAACTTGGATACGAGCTATGGTTGTTTTCATCGGGTTACCTCCACGTTTACATTGCGGTGACTATAGTAATGATCTTGAAGGCTGGATTCCTCTAAAGTCTGTCCCCAAGGATCAACATATCGAGCCAAGGTTTGCTCGAGCCGATCATTGAGTTCTCTACAAGTAGTTGGATCTGCTAGGTGCTCCTGAACCTGCTTGAGATCTATACGCTCCATCCACTTCGAAGTGCGTTCCAGATAAAGAGCGGTCTCACGATAATATTGTAAATAGGCTCCTGTAAGTTCCAACGCCTCTTCTTCGGTCTTAACTTTGGCTAAAAACTCCCCAGCACGTAAGTCTGTTCCACCGTTCCCCGCGACGTAAATTTCCCAACCTCCGTCTACTCCAACAAACCCAATATCTTTAATACCGGCCTCTGTGCAGTTGCGAGGACATCCAGACACGCCCATTTTCACTTTGTGTGGTGTATCTAAGCGCTCAAATCGTTTTTCTAATTCGATTCCAAGTCCCATGGAATCTTGTGTACCAAAACGGCAGAAGGTTTTACCTACGCAAGTTTTTACGGTTCGTAGGGTCTTCCCGTAGGCGTAACCTGAAGGCATCTCCAAATCAGACCAGACTTGAGGAAGCTCTTCTTTCTTAAGTCCGAATAAGCCAATTCGCTGCCCACCCGTTAATTTCACCAAGGGTACCTGATACTTGTCTGCAACGTCGGCAATTTTCCGCAAGTCATTCGCCGTGGTCACACCACCATACATTCTTGGAATAACGGAGTAGGTTCCATCCTTTTGGATATTGGCATGAAGCTTTTCGTTAACCAACCGCGAATCGCGGTCATCCTGATAATCAGGGTAAATCATACCTAGATAATAGTTCAGGGCTGGACGACACTTTGTGCACCCTTCCTCGTTCTTCCAACCAAGGACCAACATGACCTCTTTGACCGAAGTAAGTCCCTTTTCACGAATGCCTGCCACGACTTCATCTCTGCTCCAGGAGGTGCAGCTGCATAAGGTAGGTTTGAGATCAGCTGGTTCAAAGGAGCCACCTAATGTATGCTCGAGGATGTTCTGGATCAGCGGCTTGCATCGGCCGCAAGAGCGTCCTGCATTCGTACACCCTCCGATCTCCTCCACGCTGGTCAGCCCACGGGATTGCACAGCCTCAACAATCATGCCTTTATTGATCCCATTACAGCCGCATACGACCTCATCAGCAGGCATGGAGGAGACATCTTGGAAGCTCTCCACACCTCCCCGCTCATTGAAAAAGGAGATCGTGGTTTTACCGGATACGTCCTCTTTTCGCATCATCATTCCGAATAAACGATTACTGTCACTCGTATCCCCGTATAACACAATTCCCGTAATGCATTGATCTCTTAGAATCACTTTTTTATAGATTCCATTCCATTCGTCATGAACTTTAATCGTTCTCGTTTCCGGACTTTCCTTGATTTCCCTTGCAGAAAACAAATCAACGTCAGATATCTTCAACTGCGCTCCTACAATAGACCCAACATAGGGATCCGGACTTTCTCCGGAAAGCTTTTTCGCCAATACTTGGGCTTGTTCATACAGCGGAGCCACTAGGCCATACAGGGTTCCAAGGTGCTCTGCACACTCTCCTACGGCATACACATGAGGAAGGCTCGTCTCCATAAAATTGTTGATGACGATTCCTCGATTCACTTGTAGACCGCTTGCTTTGGCTAGATCAACATTAGGTACAATCCCAGTTGCCATCACCACAAGATCTGCTGGCAATACGCTTCCATCCCGAAAATAAATACTAGTAACCCGCTCATCTCCAACAATTTCTACTGCTTCCTTACTCATATGAAATTTCATTTCATGACTTTCAAGTTCCATTTGAAGCATTCTTGCAGCCACTTCGTCTAATTGCTTTTCCATCAAGTAATCCATGAGATGAACAACATCCACTTCCATACCTAGACTCAATAGCCCTTTCGCCGCTTCAAGCCCAAGGAGTCCTCCTCCAATCACCACAGCTCGCTTCGCCGTCTTAGACGTTTCCATCATCTGAAGACAATCGGCTATGTCGCGAAAACCAATTACTCCCTGTTTATCTGCACCTGGAATCGGTAGAATGAAAGGGGATGAACCCGTGGCGATAATTAATTCATCATAAGAGACGATTCGGTTGTCCGAGTAAACCAGCTTTTGGGTCGTGTTTATTGTTCTAATGGCTTCGCCCGTATATAGTTCAATCCCTCGATCACTGTACCAGTCCCAATCATTCATCACGATGCTTTCTATCGTCATATCCCCTTGTAGTACATGGGACAACTGGATTCGATTGTAATTCGGATAAGGCTCTTTCCCAAAAATCGTTATATCATAAAGTTGACCATTCACCTTAAGAATTTCCTCAATCGTTCGAACACCTGCCATTCCATTGCCAATCATCACTAATTTTTTCTTGCTCATGATGTCTCCTCCATCTGTTGCGATTTGTACAACGGATTTTCTCTTGTTGATTGAAGTATACTTGAGGTTAACAGAATAACTTGTGAAAAACATCACAAAAGTGGCTTATTCACTAGATTGTCAAAATCATAAACAAAAGGGAGCCTAGCTTGTGGGCTCCCCTTACCGAGTTACTATTTTATGAACACCGGTTCTTTAAACTCGGCTAGTTTATCAAAGGAGCTTTTGGCTACGTCAGCATGTAAGCTATTTCCGTGAGAGTCCATCGTAACAATGGCCTTGAAGCCCTTCACCTTAAGGTGCCACATGGCTTCTGGAATTCCAAATTCAAGATAGTCTACTCCCTCCACTTTTTCAATGCAATTGGCGTAGTATTGCGCTGCTCCTCCAATTCCATTGAGGTAAACGGCTCCATGCTCTTGAAGACCGGCTAATGTCTTTGGTCCCATGCCTCCTTTACCGATCACGGCACGAATACCAAACTTTTTGATAATATCAGCCTGATAAGGCTCCTCACGAATACTTGTAGTAGGTCCAGCGGCTTTCACATGCCATTCTCCCTCATCATCCTTGAGCATCACAGGTCCACAATGGTAGATCACTCCACCGTCTAGATCTGTTGCACAATCATGATTCATGAGGTAACTATGCAAGGCGTCGCGCCCCGTATGGATGAGTCCATTGATGACGACGACATCTCCTACCTTCAAGGAACGAATTTGTTCTTCTGTGATCGGAGCTTCAAGCACCACAACGTCTTTCCCTTGCTCTTGCTCTTGGTCTGAGCTCGCCATATGAACTTCTTCATCCTTATATAGCCACTCTCGAATCTCTCCTGTCTCGGGATTAAGGGTCACACCTTGACGACGGAATGCCCAGCAATTATAGGCAACAGAAACGAAGAAACTTGCAGGCAAGCGATTCATGACGCCCACTTTACACCCCAACAACGTTGCTTCTCCACCAAAACCCATGGTACCGATTCCCAACTGGTTGGCTGTTTCCATCACGTAGGTTTCTAATTCAGCTAGAGTGGGATCCGGATTTAAATCATCCACTTTTCGAAACAATTGTTCTTTTGCCAATGCATACCCTGAAGTCCGATCTCCCCCGATACCAACCCCGATGAATCCAGCCGAACACCCTTGCCCTTGAGCTTGATAAACACTATGAAGAATGCATTTACGAATACCTTCTAAGTCCCGACCAGCCTTACCTAATCCTTCTAACTCGCAAGGCAAGCTGTATTGGATATTCTTATTTTCACATCCACCGCCTTTTAAGATAAGCTTGACCTCGATTTTATCCTGATCCCATTGTTCAAAGTGAAAGACTGGCGTTCCCGGACCCAGGTTGTCCCCACTATTCTCTCCGCTTATCGAATCTACAGAGTTCGGACGTAATTTCCCATTTTTGGTTGCTAAAGCTATAGCTTCCTTGATGATTTTCTTCATTTCCACTTGGTTCGAACCTGCTGGTGTTTTGATTTCAAATGTCGGCATACCTGTATCTTGACAAATTGGTGACTGGTTCACTTCCGCAGTATGGATATTACCTACAATTGTGGATAAAGCAAGAGCTGATCTTGTTCCTTCTTGTTCCCTTTGCTTGGCCTTAAGCATAGCTCGACGAACGTCTGGCGGTAAATTTGTTGATGTCTCTACAATTAATTGATAGATACTTTCCTGTAACTGTTTCAACTCCTCAACCCCTTTCAAGAGAATCTGCCTGAATGAGTTCTTCTAAACTTTCCATCCAACCAACCGTAGCCTTTAATGCAGCCGCTCCTTTCTCAACTTTAATCCAACAGCCTGTGTCCGTGTCCTTAAAATAACCTGTAATCGAGGTGGATTTCGGGTGAAAAGATTGGTGAAGGGAATATATCACTCCATGATGAATATCACTTTCTTCATACACATCATGAATCCATTCATCATGCTCGTTGAGCAGCCAGAGCACCTCCCCTCCCGCTAAGCCTACTAGCTTGGCTCGCTTCTGGTATTTTCGGTACGTGAACTTCACTTAGAGCACCACCCTCCCGAGATCTATTAAGCGAATGTCAGTGTTTTCTTTAATGTTGGTATGGCATCCATAATATGTCGGTTAATAGCTAGCTCTTCCGGTTCAAACCCTAGGGCCAGTCCAATCAGCTGAGGCAAATGTAAGATCGGCATGGTGATGTTTTCATCGCAACCCTTTTGAGCGTCAGGTTGATACATATCCAATTGCATCTGGCACAACGGACAAGGGGTAACCAGGCAATCCGCTCCTGCTGCTTTTGGAGACAAGCAATTGATCCGGGTCATGCCCATCACCTCTTTTTCCGCTGGAAATACGGCATGGAATCCACAGCAGGCTAGACGTTGGTCAAACTCTACCGATTCAGCTCCTAGGACTTCTGCTACCATCTCCATGGATTGAGGGTTCATATGATTCTCGAATCCCATGATCTTCGGTGGTCGGACAATATGACATCCATAGAAATTCGCTACCTTCAATCCCGTCAGAGGTCTTTTCACTTTTTTTCGCAAATTCTCTAACCCGTAGTCTCTAATCAACGCCCAGAGAAGATGGGTCACTTCACTTGTTCCTCTATACTCTAGATTCGCTTGTTGTAAGCCTTCATTTACTTTGTCCTTGAGATTCTCATCGTGATCGAGTCTATCCTTGGCAGTCCTTAGCATGAGGGTACATGTGTTGCATACCGTCAGGATCGGAGCATCAAACTTTTCACCTAAAGCAATATTTCTTGCATTGACGGCCACTCCTAAGAAGTCATCGACATCTTGAATATGACTAGCCCCACAGCAGGTCCATCCTTCGAGTTCTATAAGTTCAATTCCTAATGCAGAGGCTACTTTCTTCGTAGATATCATGAGTTCTTCAGCAGCTGATTCTAAAGTGCAACCTGGGAAAAATCCGTATTTCATGGCTGGTCCACCCCTTTGGCATACTCATAAATTTTTCGCACTCCAGCAATTCCCTCCACTTCCTTAGGCATGTGAAGCGGATTGATTTTTCCTTTGCTTATCATTCTTAAGGCAAACGGAACTCGTTTCATCGCTGTCTTCACAACCCCTTCCGTTTTCATTGGAAGTGTCATTTCATTTAATCTTCCTTTGTTCTTGACATCATCATGGAAAGCATAAGCATGGCGAGCTCCTAAGTTCTGGGTTTCCCCCATTTTCATCGTTTCCTGTCTAAGGTAAGCCACTTCTGCGGACAGGTTTATATCTTTCGGACATTGAGATACACATTGCATGCAATGGACACATTTCCATAGGTCATTCTCAAGAACGGGTCGGATGTGCTCCTCTGGCGCGCCATCCCTTGAATCAACCGCAAATCGATAGGCACGATTTAAGATAAACGGCTCGAGATACCCTTCTTGATTCATGGCGAGTTGCGTACATTCAGATGCACAAATCCCGCATAGTATACAGTCAGTGGGAGAAGCGATCTTCTGAAACTCTTGCTCTGATTGTTTAAAGCCTGTTGTTGGGCTTCCTGATTCTTTTGGAATGATCCAAGGCTTAACGACCTTCATTTTCTCAAGCTTCGGTTTCCAGTCAATTACTAGGTCACGAACGACATCAAAGTTTCCTAAAGGTTCGCACTTCAGATCATCCGTCTTAAAGGTATCGAGAATTTCATCTAGGGCCGTCTTACAAGTGAGAAATGAATTTCCATTCACTCGAATGGCACAGCTTCCACAAATCGCGTGGCGGCAAGCTGAGGTAAAGTTCAACGTGGGGTCTTGCTCCTCGCGAATTTTCGTTAAGGCCCAGAGCAAGGTTTTGCCGTTTTCGTATGGTAGATCATAGCGTTGAAGCCAGTCTTTATTTCCGTCGAAGCGTTTAATGGTAAAAGTAATTTTCCTCATTAGTACTTCCTCTCCTCCGGTTGATACTTGGTGATTCGTACGGGTAGATATTCCAGTCTGAATTGATCATTCTCCATGTAAATCAGCGTATGTTTCAGAAACTTCTGATCATTCCGTTCAGGATAATCCCCTCGCGAATGGGAACCTCGGCTTTCTTTACGATTTAAAGCCCCTATGACAACCGCCTTTGCTAGTTTCAAGAGATTGCCTACTTCTACATAGTTTATAAAGGCCATATTATATCGAACAGAAGCATCGCCAATGTAGGTGTCCTTGTATTCTTCTAGCAGTTGATCAATGACTTGTAGTGCTTCGGCCATTTCGTTTTCGGTACGGAAAATGCCCACATTGTACCACATCGTTTCAGCCATCTTATTGCGAATCTCAAAGATGTTATTTCCTGTATTCTTCTTTCTCATCGTGGCAAACTGACTCTTCCACTTCTCGACTTCAACCTCCATTTTTGTCGTCGTACCAAAGGTTCTTTTCATCGCAGATTCCCGTGCACCAAGTCCTGCGTATTTTCCGAATAAGACCACATCAGCTACAGAGTTTCCACCTAATCGATTCGCTCCGTGAATCGATACGCTTGAACATTCCCCTGCTGCATGGATCCCTTCAATAGGAGTACTGCATGTCTTAAAGTCCGTAACATGAATGCCTCCCATCATATAGTGACAGCTCGGGCGAATAGGAACCGGCTCTTTGATCAGATCTACTCCTTCAAATTCCATGGCTAGTTCTCTTACTTGCGGAAGACGTTCCATAATCTTCTTTTCTCCAAGATGACGAAGATCCATAAGAACATAAGATCCCATCTCTTCACCAAAACCGCGACCTTCTTTAATCTCCGTTTCAATGGAGCGAGATACCAAATCACGTGGTCCAAGTTCCATTTTTTCCGGAGCGTAGCGTTGCATGAAGCGCTCCCCATCCTTATTGAGGAGATAGCCACCTTCCCCTCGGCAAGCCTCAGACAAGAGGACACCCGTGGAGGCTAAACCTGTAGGATGGAACTGCACGAATTCCGGGTCCTTGAGTGGAATACCTACTTCAAAACAAGCCGCCGTCCCATCCCCTGTCATATTAATGGCATTGGTCGTTCGGCTCCAATAGATTCGGCCGAACCCTCCTGTTGCCAAAACAACGGCCTTGGCTTGGATCGGATGGATGTCCCCTGTTTTCATATCCATCGCTACGAGACCTTCTAGCTTTCCATTTTCAACAGCAAGAGAGAGAAGAAACCATTCATCTAAGAACACTACATCTTGTTTTAGACATTGCTCGTATAAAGCGTGAAGGATCACGTGACCGGTTTTATCTGCAGAATAGCATGTTCTTGGACTCGAAGCCCCCCCAAATGGGCGCTGGGCTACGTTGCCATTCTCGTCTCGGGAAAAAGGAACTCCGAAATAATCTAATTCTTTGATAATGTCCGGCATATTAGAGGTGAAGAATTCAACAGCATCCTGGTCAGCTAGAAAATCGCTTCCTTTCACCGTATCGCGGAAATGCTTTTCCGTTGAGTCGGTCGAGTCACGATTTTTCATCGCGGCATTAATCCCACCCTGCGCCGCCCCCGTATGGGAGCGGGTTGGGTAGATTTTACTGATCACAGCCACTTTAAGGTCTTCTTCCTTACTTGCATTCAGCGCAGCCATCATGCCTGCCCCTCCTGCACCTACAATCACAATATCGTATTGAAGCATGGGATAACCCCCTTCAAATTAAGTTTTCTACCAAAGTCCAATCACTTTCCACCAAAGTCCGCCCACAACTAACCAGATGATGATGTGTAAAATGGAAATTCCAAATCCTAAAGACCACCAACGATTCTGTGTGACATAACCAGCACCGAAGAACACGGGAGCAGGTCCTGTACCGTAATGAGTTGTAGAAGCAAATAAGTTACTGAAGAAAGCCAGGAGTAAGGCAGCTAACATCGCTGGTGCCCCAGCTGCTAGCATGACCGCCAAGAAAGCAGCGTACATAGCACTGATATGAGCTGTCGAACTAGCAAAGAAGTAATGCGTGTAATAGTAAACTAGAGCGAGAACAACGAGAGCTGCAACCCAAGACATTCCGCTTACAGACCCTTCCATCGTTGCACTAAACCAAGGAACCATACCTAACTTATTAAGGAACGTAGCCATCATGACCAAAGCCGCAAACCATACTAACGTGTCCCAAGCCCCTTGTTCCTTCTTAATATCATTCCAGGACAACACTTGTGTTAAGAGGAGGATGGACAACCCAATGAAAGCCGTTGTTGTCGCATCAATAGCTAACTTATCACCGAAGATCCACAAGCTTAAGATGATGAAGAACACACCCAGCATATAAAATTCTTCTTTTTTTACTGGTCCCATTTCTTTTAGCTTCTCTTCCGCCATCTTCGCTGCACCTGGAGTTTCTTTGATTTCAGGTGGATAGACCTTATAGAGGAAGTAAGGAATCACAATCAAACTGACTAATCCTGGGACAATCGCTGCCCATGCCCAACCTGTCCAAGTAATATTAATGCCGGCGACATCATTAGCCAACGTAGCAATGAGCGGATTTGCCGCCATGGCGGTCATAAACATGGCAGAGGTAACTAAGTTTCCTTGAAATGACGTCTTTAAGAGGAATGAACCTATTTTTCTTTCAGTCCCATCCTCTGGTTTAGACCCATAGGTCTCAGATAAAGAACGGATGATCGGGAAGATAATTCCTCCCGCCCGAGCTGTATTACTTGGAATAGCCGGCGCGAGGAGCAAGTCACTGACTAAGAGTGAATAAGATAAACCAAGGGTCCTTTTACCAAATCGCTTAACGAACATATAGGAGATTCTTGCTCCTAATCCAGTCTTAATGAAGCCCCGGGAAATAAAGAAGGCGATGACGATGAGCCAAATGGTGGTATTTCCAAATCCACTTAACGCATCGGATGTCGACAAGGTTCCGGTCACTGCTGTTGCCATTATTGCGGCAATGGCTACAGCTCCCATTGGAAGAGGCTTGGTGATAAAACCTATGATCGTTGCTACAAATATGGCAAATAAGTGCCAGGCTTTCTGATCTAGCCCTTCTGGTGGTGGAATAAACCAGATGATTACACCGACAGCCAACGTCAGGAGTAAAGGCAGAAGTTTTAATTCGGATTCAGATTTGGTCTTGGCAGGTTGACTCGTGTTAGTCTTTTTAGGAAGTTGAAAACTCGGTTTTGGTTTAGCAACCATCTTCACACACCTCAGCTCTTGTATTTTTTATTACAAAGGCATCTTACGGTAAATCGCGTAATTAATTGTGAAGTTTTTCACATAAATAGTTAGATCAAAATCTTGTTTCATAAATCTTTCTACACTCGTTGGCTTTATCCAACTGTCGTAGAATCTGGCAGTTTCCGCATGACATATAAGGGTCATCATAACTTAAGCATAAGTCGATACAGATTTCTTGAAGCCTCTTTTCATCCTCCCTGTGCGTTAGGTTGTTTTTTCTTGTCATGCTGTTCCCTCACTTTCATTTCTTAATTTGAGTTGTTATGGTGTTCCTTGCTACACTCTTATTCTTTCATATCGACGTGGATATCGGAAATCAATTTCCCTTATGAAGTCATTTATAACTTTTATAACTCCTTTCACAGATTGTTCATTGATTCACAAAGAGTTCTATTTAAATTATGCTACAATTTATTAAGAGTAAATAAACTGCGGGGAGAGGTTTGAATGGAACTAAGACATCTTGAATATTTCTATAAGGTAGGCAAACATAAAAACTTTACTCATGCTGCCCATGCGCTCCACGTCTCCCAGCCTACTGTTACGAATGCCGTAAATCAACTTGAAGAGGAACTTGGCGTCAAGCTGCTAATCCGGAATACGAAAAATGTATCTCTAACCCATCATGGTGAGCTGTTTCATAAAAGAGTTGAGTCGATTCTCGGTGAGATTCAAAGTTCTATTGAGGAAGTAAAAGACCGTCTCAGTAAAATTAAAATGGGTCTGCCTCCCATGATCGGGGCCCGGATTTTTCCCAGTGTTTATAAGGAGTTTAAACATTGTTTTCCCGCCATCGACATCGAAGTTATGGAAAAAGGATCTGTTTCCACCTGTGAGTTGTTGGAAACCGGTGAACTGGATTTAGGACTCATCATCTTACCTGAAGACCAAAGCTCGTTAAACGTAATCCCACTGATGGAAGAAGAAATTATGGTCTGTATGCATCCGGATCATGCCTTGGCAAAGAATAAAGAAATATGCTTCAGTCAATTAAAAGACGAGGATTTCGTAGCCTTAACCCCCGATTTCTTACACCGCAAACTCACCTTAAAAGAGTGTGAGAAGCATGGTTTTACCCCCCGCATTGTCTTTGAATCGCATGAAGTGAGCACTGCAAAAGAACTTGTGGCAAACGGTCTTGGAATCTCTCTTTTTATGAAACTCATCGTAGCAAAGCGTTCGGATATTGTTCAGATTCCATTATCCAATCAGACGAAAGTTCAGATTGGCCTCGCCTGGAAGAAGAATAAGCATCTCACAAAGAACTGTAAGCAGTTTATTGATTTTGCAGAAGCGTATTTCACCCAATTATGATGGAGCGTTACGGCCCTATACTTTAGTAGGTGTAAGCAGGAACGTAAAGGTGCGAGATGAATCTACTCATGTGATCAGAAAGGACTCCTTTTTTCGTTTTAAAAAAACAGCAGTCCTTTTCCTTTCACACGGTAGACTCTGACTAGTTTTCCTTACTATCATTCGATTGAACCAATACTCCTGCCCATGAAAGCTTTTGTAATAACACGTATTCCACTCCTTAATAGGATAATTTATACATCTAAAGTTAATATATAATACTAAGTATTTTTTTGCAACGCACATTTCAAAAATATACTACTGAGTTGATTTTCAATACTCAGTCCATCATACTATAATCTAGATGTTAAAATCCGGAAAGGAAGTTCCTACTGTGCCTAAAAATTATAATCTCCCCTGCAACATTGCCAAAACCCTAGATATTATTGGTGATCGCTGGACCCTATTAATTATTCGTGAACTACTAAAAGGTAAAACCAAATTCACCGAACTTAAAGAAGCCTTAGAGGGCCTAGCCCCTAATATCCTATCAGATCGGTTAAAATTGCTCGAAGAGGAATCAATTTTAACCTCCAACCTTTACGTCTTGCACCCACCACGTTATTCCTATGAACTCACACCAAAGGGCAAGGAGTTAAGACATATCCTGAACTCCATTGCCATTTGGGGTAATCGCTTCCTTGATGATAAATATTATTCGATCGTTCACCCTGATTGCGATCACGAGGTTGAGGTTGCTTATAAGTGCACGCACTGCAATCAAACAACACGCGAAGTTAATTTTTTGTCCAATTAAAGTCCTGGCTGTTTACCACCGTCTATTACAATCTCTGTTCCGGTCATAGAAGGGATGATATCGGATGCTAAGATTAAAGCCATGGTGGCAATTTCTTCAGGTTGTACCATCTGTCCAAGGGGGATTCCAGCATTATCCTCCTTTTTTTGTTCTTCTATCGTAATACCATTCGCTTCTGCATTCTGCTGTGCAAGCATTTCTGCACGTTCAGTAGCGGTAATTCCAGGAGAAATCGCATTAATTCTAATCCCGTAGGCTGCGAGATCTCTAGAAATTCCTTTTGTAAAATTTAAAAGCGCTGCATTTACAGTCCCTCCTGGAAGAAAGGTAGGGCTAGGCGTTCGTCCTCCTGTTCCAATTATATTGACAATCCTCCCTCTTCGTTGGGGCTTCATATGTATAGCTGTTTCCCTTACCATCTCAACATACCCTAAAAATTTAAGATTCCAGGCCTGGATAAAATCCTGTCCTTCCAAATCCCAAAAGATACCTGCACGGGCTGATCCTGCATTATTAATCAAAATATCGATATTTCCTAGTTTAGAGATCGCTTCCTCCACACTCCTCTTTGGTGCACCACAATCGGTTAAATCTTCACAAATCGAGAATATAGAACGGTCTGGGGCAATGTTTTTCAAGATGGCCACTGCTTTATCTAATTTCTCCTGATTCCTACTGATAATAACGACATTGGCCCCCTCAGCTGCAAGTGCTTTGGCACAAGCAAGTCCAATTCCAGCACTTCCACCCGTAATCACAGCGTTCTTTCCAGTTAGTCCAAGTTTCATCGTATACTCCTTTTCTAGCGAGGATTTTTCTTTCCATTGAATTAGGCTAATAGAATAATAGCAAAGTTCAGACGCTGCAGTCAAAACTTTTCGAACAGACAGAATATTCTCCGTCTTTGCCTGAAGATTTTAGCGTTCATCCATGGTTTAGAAGACGCAGTACGACGAAGTACATGGCAATTTTGTTTTGAAAAAAAATGGATAATAAGTAATGCCATCCTTCCTCTTACAGTTAAAGGGTCTGCATATTTTTCTGCACATCTAGTTAACTGACGATCACAATTGCAGTTACGCCAACCGCGTCTTCGATAGCATCGATCATGCGACCGACAGCAAGCATCTAAGCCGTCTATTGGTCTATTGGGCCCACTGCATCCTGGTCCACACCAGTTTCCATAAAAACAAGGAAAACTAAACTGTTTTACTTTGGGTATCTTGTTTGTTTTGATCATTTACTAGATCTCTACCTCCTGTTCATTCAATATATGTTCTTATAGAGTTAATGGTTTAAAAGTTCATCATTTACCCACCTGATTTCCCAGAAAATTGTTAGGTAAATAAAAATAGTTTACAAATTATTTAATTATGGTAAAATTCTCTTATCTGAATTATATTAGTATATTACATATTGGAGGTTCCCCTATGAAAAAGAAAAGTACTCTACTGATTAAAGGCATGTTGGCTTTATCCTTATTTGCTGGTGGTTACTTGACAGCGCTTTCGTCTCCTGCTGTCGAAGCATCGAAAGCTCCATCTACGGTTCAAGTCGTCGCAGATGGCAAATCAATCCCAGGCGCTGTAGTTGATGGTACTACCTTCGTTTCAGCAAGAGCCATTGGAGAAGCATTAGGTCGGGTTGTTTCTTGGAATCCGGAAGAGAACACAGTAAATATAGAGTCTCGTTTAGACGCTATCATCAAGAGAGGCTATATTCGTGTAGGAACGGCTGGAGATTACAAACCGTTTACGTACCTTAATCCAAAAACAGGAGAATATGAGGGATACGATATCGACGCAGCCAAAAAGATGGCAAAAGATTTAGGAGTAGAGGTAAAGTTTGTTCAGACTTCCTGGCCAACACTAATGAGTGACTTACTAGCCGATAAGTTTGATATTGCTATGGGCGGAATTACAAGGAATGTGGCCCGTCAGAAAACGGCTCAACTCACACATCCATATATCGAATTTGGTAAATCTCCTCTCATTCGTTTAGAAGACAAGGAGAAGTTTAAGAGTCTAGCAGACATTGATCAACCCCATGTAAGAATCGGAGTAAACCCTGGCGGAACCAACAAAGTATTTGTTGATGCTAATTTCAAAAAGGCTCAAGTTACGGTAGTCGAAAATAATTTAGATATTCCTGGACTAGTTGCAGAGGGCAAGTATGATGTTATGATAACGGACAACATTGAAGCTATGCTTTATTCAAAGGAAGATAAACGTTTATATGCTGCTTTAACAGATGATACATTTACTACGGATGAGAAAGGTTACCTCATGCATCGCGGGGATCAAGTCTTCACTAACTGGGTGAACCTCTGGATGGAAGAAATGACTTTGAAAGGCGAGTTTGAAAAATTGGAAAATCAATGGATTAAGTAGAATTAAAAAAGCTACCAACAGAGTGATCCTCTTTGGTAGCTTTTTTTTGCTTACATTATTCGAAAACAGCAATAACCGAACCTTGGTACTTCTCTTCAATAGGCCCCTTAACAGAGAGTCATTCTATTTGAAACTAGTTTAAATTTTACGAGACGTCATTTTAGCTTGAGTAAATAATAGGAGATAATCAAATCCGCCAGCTTTGGAATCTGTTCCAGACATATTAAATCCTCCAAATGGATGAACCCCTACCAACGCTCCGGTGCACTTGCGGTTAATATAAAGGTTTCCACAGTGCATGGTTTCTAACGCATACTCAATACGCTCTTCCACCTTAGAGAAGAAGGCACCTGTTAAGCCAAACTCCGTGTCGTTATACAGATCAATGGCTTCCTTCCAGTCCTTTGCCTTGGCTATAGCAAGAACAGGTCCAAAAATTTCTTCCTGCATAATCTGCGCTTTCCCATTCACGTCTGCAAATACTGTCGGTAGGATATAGTATCCATTGCCTTCTGCTTTTCCACCGCCGGCAACTAATCGACCTTCACCTTTTCCAATCTCGATATACTGTAGGATTTTTTCATAAGCATTCTGATCCGCAACAGGACCCACCGCAAGATTTTCCTCTGGCAACCCGATTTGCAGCTGCTCGGTTAATTCTGCTACCTTTTCTACCACGACATCATATACCGATTCAACAATAATAGCGCGGGAACCAGCAGAACACTTTTGACCTTGGAAACCAAAGGCGGAAGCCACGATTCCCGCAGCTGCTGCATTAAGGTCGGCCGTTTCATCGACAACAATACCATCCTTTCCGCCCATCTCAGCGATGACTCGCTTAATCCAGATTTGACCTTCCGTCGTTTGTGCTGCCAGGCGGTTAATACGCAAACCCACTTCCTTAGATCCAGTAAAGCTGATAAAACGAGTTTTCGGATGAGTCGTTAAGTAATCGCCAACTTCCGCTCCACTCCCTGGGATAAAATTAATAACACCCGCAGGCAAGCCGACTTCTTCCATCAACTTTACAAATTTATGAGCAATGACAGGAGTAATGGAAGCCGGTTTTAACAAGACTGTATTACCAGATACGACCGCTGCCGTCGTCATCCCGACACAGATCGCTAGAGGGAAGTTCCAAGGCGGGATCACCACACCTACCCCTAATGGAATATAGCTTAATTGATTGTTCTCTCCAGGAATTTTCACCAGCGGTTGATTCTCATTGACTTCACTAAGACGGATCATCTCCCGAGCATAGAACTCCATAAAGTCAATGGCTTCCGCGGTATCGGCATCCGCTTCACCCCAGTTTTTACCTGCTTCATAAACCATCAGAGCAGAAAATTCGTGTTTTCTTTCTCTCATCAGCTGAGCAGCTTTAAAGAGACATCCCGCACGTTCTCTTGCCGGTACCTTTTTCCATGTTTCAAAAGTAGCTAATGCGACTTGCATGGCACGTTCCGCTAATTCTTGCGTTGCTTTACTCACACGACCAATCACCTGATCGACTTGCCCCGGGTTGATGGATACTATTTTATCCTCTGTCATGATCTTTTCCGCTCCGATATGAAGAGGCAGATCCTGATCAAGTTCCTTTTTTACCTTCTCTAGAGCCGCTAACATCGCTTGCTTGTTATCCTCTTGTGAAAAATCAACAAAGGGTTCGTTTAGAAATGCCGGAATTTTAGTTAATGAAGTCATCTTCATTCATCCTCTCTTATCTAGTTCTCTTTATTTAAATAGATTTTTTAATACGAACCATACATTTGCAGGTCTCTCTGCTAAACGACGCATGAAGTAACCAAACCAATCCACTCCATAGGGTACGTAAACTCGAACCTTATATCCTTCCTCTACCAGCCTCTTCTGCAGATCAACACAAATCCCATATAGCATTTGGAATTCAAACTGGTCCTTGGAAATATTGTTTTCTCGTACCAAGTTCTTTGTATATTCAATGATGCTTTCATCGTGGCTGGCTACCGCTGTGTAGTTTCCATTAAGCAAATGAACTCTTATTATTTTTTTATAATTTTCATCCACAACCGCTTTCTCCGGGTAGGCAACCTCAGGAGACTCCTTATAGGCACCTTTCACTAAACGAAGATTCGCTTTCACTTCATTTAAATCTTTCATGTCCTGTTCCGTACGGTAGAGATAAGCTTGGATGACGAGGCCGACATTATCATAATCCCTGCGCAATTCTTGATAGATATCGAGCGAAACCTGGCAATGCTCATAATCTTCCATATCAATGCGGACAAAATTACCATGAGTCTTCCCACGATCCAGGATGCGGCGCATGTTGGATATACACAATTCCTTACTGATATCTAAACCTAAAGAGGTCATTTTCAAAGAAAGGTTAGACTGAACACCGGCTTGTGCCATGGCATCCAATGTTTGGATACACATGGATGCTGACTCATTTGCTTCCTCCATCGTAAATACGAATTCTCCGAGATGGTCTAAAGTAGCCACTCTACCTTCTCTATTCAACTCTTTTACAACCACTATGGCTTTTTCAATCGATTCCCCTGCTACAAAACGTCCAGCACCAAATTTTAATCCATATTTCTTCGCCCATTTATTAGCGGAACGATTCTTGCCTAAGGCTTGAAACATATTTCTCATTAATAGTTCCATGAGGGCTCTTCCTCCTGTTCAATATTGAACACATGATTATTATGTACATCTTGGTGTATTTCCTGAATTTGATTATACATCTTTTTAACACATTTGTATATATTGTATATTGACTTAAAATTGTATAATTTTGAACACAAATAAGCTATGTTCCAATAAACATAGCTTTGGTATAAAAATATGATTTGAACTTTAATATGTAAACCCTCTTTAATACACCCGCAATTCCTCCTGCAGCCTTTTCAGTAATTTGACTTTTTCCTGATCGCTCTCCCACTCTTCTTCCATGGCTTGATAGAAACGCTCGTACTCTTCATTCGTAATGAGTTCTTCCTTAAGCAAATGGTCAAAACACTTCAGCTTGTTTTGCGTTTTCTGCACAATACAGGCATAGTCAATCCCTTCACTCATCTTCCGTTTATTGTAAAGAACATGACCTGCTTCATGAGCCAGAATCTCCAAAAAGTTTATAACCGGAACCTTATCTTGATTGCCAATTACATAGATAACATGGCCTCCATTCTTATATTCCACAAACCCATTCGTTTTCTCTTCGTGATGAATAAAATAAATTTCACACCCTATATGCTCCTCCAACCAACGTACACATCGCATAAGATTCTTTTGGTCTGTCACCATTGAATCTCTCCTCCGCCTTAGCTTCACTTACTAAAAACTAAGACTATTATGAGTTTCCGGGAGACACTCTATGCCTTTTTTACTTATCTTCCCAAAATTACTCGTCCTTTAGTAACAATCATTCCTTATAAATATAAAGTTAAGGTTCCTAAGTATAGCTAAAGCTTTTCAAATACATAGAATTTCACAATGACACCTAGGAAGATATAAGCGAAAACAACGGGCCAGCGGATGATGATTTTTTCGTCCTTTTTCACAAAGGCTCCCATCCCAAGAAAGGCCCAGAACCATTTTGAATTTGTAAAATTATTGCCTCTGTTCGATGTGTCACCCATGTTTTTATAAGCAACCCAACCGATAATGATAAAATCAGCAATTAACGCAATACTAAAAGCTGTAATTATTAATTTCTTATCTTCTTCAGTAAACTTTTTTCTTTTTTACCCTCTTTTCTCTTTCGCTCCTCTTCTTCTCGTGTCGTCTCCGTTTTAACAAACTTGCCATCCTTGAATTCAATCTTTAGAATCGGCTGCTCTTTCTTCTCTGCTAGCACCACAGGAGTTATGGATAAATATAAAAGAAAAATAAAAGGGAAGATGATAAGTATCCAGCGTCTAATGTTCATAAGTGAATCTCCTTAGCTGTTAGTACGTGACCAGAAGCGCTCCCACAAAATTAGACGCATTGCGATTGCGGTTTATTACAAGGAGCCATTTACGTAGTAACTATCCTCTCGATAGGTGTTAAAAGCGATCTCTATCTCCTTGATTCCTAGTGATTGAACATGGTTCGCAACTGTTCGAGCGAATCGATCACGGGTTTCCTGTCCTCGCTCAAACCAGGATACTTCAATAAATGGGAATGATTCTACGATTTTACCGGAGAAAACGGCAGTCGTATGTAAGCATTCTATCGTAAAATTATCTAATTCACATTCACAGATGACAGCTAAATCTTCTATTAATGATTCACTTATGACCATCATCTGCTCTGGCTTAATTCCTCTAACGACTAATAGCGGCATTCTTATCTTCCTTCCTACACATGTATTTTCCTTATTAGTTTAGGAATAAAAAATCATTATAGCAAGGTTCCACAAAGTTGAAAAGGTTCTTCCCCCTTAGGAAGAACCTTATTGCATTGGAAGATGATTATTTATGAACACCACGAAAACGACTTAGGAACTCTTTTGTCCGTTCTTGTTTGGGATGATTAAATATCTGCTCAGGTGTTCCTTGTTCCGCAATCCGTCCCTCATCAATAAAGACGATACGGTCTGCTATATCGCGAGCAAAGTCCATTTCATGAGTAATCAGCAGCATCGCAGTATCCCCTTCCTTGGCAATCTCCTTAATGACACTCAAAACCTCCCCTACCAACTCGGGATCAAGGGCTGATGTGACTTCGTCAAAGAGCATGACTTTAGGCTGCATCACAAGAGCGCGTGCAATAGCTACCCTTTGTTGCTGACCTCCCGATAATTGGGCAGGATAATGATGAATTCTTTCACTAAGACCCACTTTTTCTAGCAGGGCTTTAGCCCGTTCGATTGCCTCTTCCTTTGGCATACCCAATACATGGATAGGAGCTTCAATACAATTTCTCAGGACCGTCATATGAGGGAACAGGTTAAACTGTTGGAACACCATGCCAATATTTCCGCGGACACGGTGAAGGTGCTTTTCATCCGCTGGTACTAATTTCCCATTCACCTTTTTATGCCATAACAGCTCTCCACCTACGGTAATTGTACCTGATGTTGGCTGTTCTAGTGTCATCAACATACGAAGAAGTGTCGTTTTTCCGGATCCACTCGGTCCAATTACACACACCTTCTCTCCAGGTGCAATGTCTAGATCTACTTCTTTAAGAATCTGGTTTTTTCCAAAAGCCTTGCTAACCTTCTCATAACGAACCAAGGGCTGTTGTGCAAGGTTATTAGAAAACTTGATATCTAAATGTGAGGGAATGGCAGCGCTCATTTTGTACTCCTCCTTTTTACGTGTTGTTTTTTCTTAAATAAGGCTGTTTTAATCGCTCTTCTAATCGTCGGAACAGCAACGAAGATGGATAACTTAGGACTAAAAATAGTAAACCAACAATGGTAAAAGCTTCAAAGTAACGAAAAGACTCCGAACCGATAATCTTCGCCATTCCTAGCATCTCTACATAGGTAATAGCCGACAATAAAGGCGTTTCCTTAAACATAACAATAAAGTAATTTCCAAGGATGGGGATGATAGGTGGAACAGCCTGAGGTAAGATTACACCTAACCAAGTTCTTCCTTTTGAAAAGTTTAAAGCCCTACACGCCTCCCATTGTCCCTTCGGAATCGCATCAATCCCAGAACGAAACACTTCGGATAAATAAGTTCCATAATGTATCCCTAACCCGATAACCCCCGCTGCAAAGGGGGATAACGTCATACCTAATTGCGGAAATACATAAAAAATGAAGTAGAGCTGAACCAAAAGCGGAGTATTACGGATAAATTCAACGAAGCCGTGAGTAGACCATTGAACGACCCGAAAACGTGATCTTCTTGCAATCGCTAATACGAGCCCAATTAAGACAGCCACAAGAAATCCAACAACCGTCGCTGATACCGTTAGTTTCATAGCCTTGACTAGATCCGGCAGAATGGATAAAGCAAACTCGTGATTCCACATCTCTTTTCTTAGGACCTCCCTACTGATAATTTTCTCTCCAACCAACGCATACCCCACGTGCAGGGATACGTCAAAAGGAAATAAATCAAGAGAAGCAAAGTAAAAATTTCCATCGTTTGCATCGTTGTGGTCCTAAGCAACATACCTTGAAAGGTCAAATCAGATAAGGTAATCAAAGACACCAAAGCCGTCCCTTTGATTAACTCGACGATTAAATTAGTAAACGGAGGCAACATCCTTACACAGGCTTGAGGTAAAACCACGAGCCTCATCCGCTGCATCGGTGTCATATTCAAGGCAATGGTCGCTTCCGTTTGGCCTTTAGGAACAGCTATAATCGCACTCCGTACAATTTCTGCTCCGTAAGCACCCGCATTCATTCCTAAAGCAATTACCCCCGCCATCATGGCAGACAGTTCTATTCCCAATAAAGGCAGAGCAAAGTAGATCCAAAATAATTGCACTAACAAAGAGGTGCCACGGATGACCTCCACATAGAAAGAAGCGAATAAACGAATCACCTTAAATCTAGATAATCGGGCCAATCCGAACGTAAAAGATAGAACAAATGCCAAAATAATAGAGAAAAAACTAATTTGTACGGTTACCCATGCCCCCTTCAGCAAGGGCGGAACCAATTGGACCAATGTTTCCAACCTACACACATCCTTTTTTAAAGGGCAAAACCCCCCAAAGGGCCTTGGGGGGCTCCACTTTATTCTTTCAATAATTGCTCTAACGTTACATCACCCGGAAGCTCTTGCTCTGTAAACCCAAATTGTTGCAAGATCTCTAAGAGTTCCCCTGATTCTTTCAACAATTGAAGCTCACGATTAAAGGCTTGTCGGAAATCATCATCCTCTAGTCGAAAAGCGGTCGCTCCATATCCCCGAACACTTTCGCCATCGATGACAGGTTGCTTAAAATCCATTACACGCTCCAACTTCCCTTCTGGTGAAATCTCTAAAAGAGCTTGTAAAGAAGGACCAGTCATCGTAATGGCATCTACTCGCCCAGACTCTAGGGCAGCTATCGCGGAAGGATTATCAGGCACCGTGACAATCTGGTCTCTAGCAACACCTACTTTTAACAGATATTCATTTTCGATGGCACCACCCATGACAGCTACTTTGACGTCAGGCTGAGCAGCAATATCTTCATAGCTATGTAAACCTTTAGGATTACTTGGTTTTACAGCTAAAGCTTCACCAATACTGTACTCTGGATCTGCAAATGCTACTTCTTTCGCCCGTGCAGGAGTGATAAACATCCCCGCAGTAATCAGGTCAAATCTTCCAGCTTTTAGTCCGGGAATAAGGGAACCAAACTCTGTAAGTACCCCATCCATCTCGTTAATACCCATGTTTTTCAGTACTGCGCGGGCTACCTCCACGGCTTCACCCGTCAATTTACCATCCGCCGTAGCGTAAGCGTACGGCTTTTCGTTAGCGAAACCAACTTTAACCACTCCCTCTTGTTTCGCTCTTTCCAGCGTACTCTCCTCTTGCACTTCTGCATTAGGTGAAGAACTCTGCGTAGATCCACAAGCCACTAAGGATATGGCTGTCATGCAGGTGAGAAGCATTGATGCTAGCTTTTTCAAAGCTAACCCCCCCTTTTTCTGTTTCGTATTTTTTGGAATAGGACTATAAATATTGTATCGAAATCAAACAATTCTTTCAATTCCCCTCTGCCAGGATCTCCCTTGCTGAGAAGGGAGATATCTTACTGAGAGCAAATAAGAAGGAGCATCCTGCCTATTCTTTTTAAATCATGACAGATGCTCCCATATACTCAGGATTTGTTCAATTGTTCAAGAGTCACTGGCTTGTCACTAAAACTCCTCTGAAAATTCTTCATTAAACAATGTAAGACCGGCTGGATGAGCTTTGGTCGGGATCGGCGTTTCTCCTTCAAAAGAGGAAATGCCTTTACAGTCAAATTGTAATCTCACCGAAGTGGCTTGTTGTGCACTTTTAACTTCTCTTGCCAAGGTTTGGATAGATTCTTTCAGTTGCTCATATTCTTCTTTATTCGTAAGATAAGTCATCGTAATATGAGCTTGAATGGATAAAGAACCTTCCGTAGACTGTATCGAAACGATGGCTGCCCACGGTTCATGATAATTTTCAATATGTTGAAATCCATATGTATCTTCTGTTATAGGCACGGCTTGCCACATCGTCTTCCCTTCCTTCTATTAGGCTTGGTATCCAATATCCCCATAAGTGGATGAAATTAAGCCTTATTTATGAATTAGATGAAGAGAGAACCCATCGTTTTCAATACGTAAGGAACAGCGACCTGAAAGATAGGCGGAAAAACATAACTCCCTAAAGGCGTTATGGCTAAGATAAGAAAAATGACCACTCCATAGTTTTCATATTGCGTCAACTTTGCCCTCACATTCGGTGGTGCAACATCCTCTATAATTCGATACCCATCTAACGGGGGAAAAGGCAAGAGGTTAAAGATAAACAATACTATGTTTAAGTAAATGATTGTATTAAACAACTGGTAAACCATCTTATAATTTGCCTCCGAAAACCAATCCATCCAACCCATAGTCTTCAGAAAATACCAAACCATCATAAACAAGAAGGCTAATGCCAAGTTGCTAATGGGACCTGCGATGGAAACTAGAATTCCTGCCAAACGAGGATTGCGAAAATAAAACCGATTAACAGGTACAGGACGAGCCCAGCCAAAGCCTAGGAGAAAGATCATAATGAGGCCGACAGGTTCAACATGTACGGCTGGATTAAGGGTTAGTCGCCCTTGATTCTTTGCCGTAGGATCTCCAAATTGATAAGCAACATAAGCATGTGCCCATTCATGGAGTGAGAATGCAAGAATTAAAGCTATTAATACGTAAGGGATCTGTTCAAGGGGATAAGCTAAAAATGAATCCCAATTCATAGGAGTCCTCCTTTATTTTTTCGAGGTCATGCTCTTATTATTTGTTACAATTCTACTAAAAAACCAAAAATTTCTACCCTATCCTCTTATTATATATTAAACTATCTGAAAAGGAGGGTGTTTTTAGCGTGCGTATTTCAAAGTTCATGACACCGGAAATTATTTTTGGTCCTGGGTCAATGAGTCAGACTGGGGAGAGTCTTCGCCGTTTAGGCGCGGAAAAAGTGTTTGTAGTTAGCGACCCAGGTGTAATCCAAGCTGGTTGGGCAAAAGAAATTATCCGCTACCTGCACGATTGCCGTCTTGACTATCATCTTTGGACAAACGTAAGTGAAAATCCAAAAGATTACGAGATTAATCAAGGGGTTTCGGAATATCTTGCAACCGATTGCAATGCTGTACTAGGCATTGGTGGAGGAAGTGCCTTGGATGCCGCGAAAGCCATCGCTCTAATCAGTACCAACCATGGAACGATTCATCTCTATGAAGGTGTTGATAAAATTTCGCATCCCCTCCCTCCTATGGTGATGGTTCCCACGACAGCCGGTTCCGGATCTGAAGTCTCTCAATTCTCCATTATTACTGATACAACGCGCCGCTTGAAAATGACGATCGTATCCAAATCTCTTATTCCTGATATCGCGATCATCGATCCCGATACCCTTGTAACCAAAAGCGCCCGCTTAACGGCTAATACGGGGATGGATGCACTAACCCATGCTATTGAATCTTACATATCGCTAGCTGCGACACCCTTAACCGAACGTTTTTCTCTTCATGCCATCGAACTCATCTCCAAGCATTTGCGACCATCGACTGCTAGCCAGCATAACCGAGAAGCCAAAGAAGCCATGGCGATGGCCAGCTTGCAGGCAGGGCTTGCCTTCTCCAACGCTGTCCTCGGTGCCGTTCATGCTATGTCTCACCAGCTTGGGGGATTGCTTGACACTCCTCATGGAGAAGGGAATGCGATTCTCCTTCCTTATGTCATGGAGTTTAACTTTCTTGCTACTCCGGAAAAATACCGAAACATCGCTGAAGCCTTCGGTGAAAATGTCAGTGGTCTTAGCTTAAATGATGCAGCCAAGCAGGCAATCAAGGCCGTTCATCATCTCGCGAGAGATCTAGAGATCCCTGAATCGCTTGCCAAGCTCGGTTTAATGGAAGAGCATATTGAGGAGATCAGCCAGAATGCCGTACACGATGCCTGTATGATCACCAATCCGCGCGACATGAGTGAAGCGGATGTATCTAAGATCTTTAGGCAAGCGCTTTAGGAGGAAGCAACATGTCCGAGAAACAAGAATTAATTGATCTACTAACAGGGATAAAATCTTCTAGAAAAAGCTATTATCACGAATTAAATCAGGCCATTCTTGAGCTTCAGCTTAAAAACAAACAGCTTGAAGTCATTAATCAATTGACTCGCCTTCAGGTCAATCTGTCTTGGGAAGAAGCCAGTTATTATATTGCTGTCCAGGTTGGTCAAGTGCTGTCCTTTACATGCTTTGCGTTGACCCTTATGGAGGGCAAGACCACGTCCAGTTATATCGTAAGCACCGACACCTCTCCGAGCTCTGTCCAAACCTTAAGGTTCAGTGAACTAGAGAATAAGCCAACCTTGTCCACGGTTAACCGCTTTATAGAGGAACATCAAGGTAGCACGGGTACCACAGTCACGATGCGCAACCACGTTGGTCAAGTCTTTGGTTTCTTGACCCTGCTTCATCGTGAAACAAATGCGAATACGCACGAAGACCTCCTCTTCTTTCATCGAATTGCCGAACAGGTGGCCGTTTCCGTAGAAAACATCCTCCTCTTCAAGGATGTCAGCGATAAAGTGAAAATCGAAGCCCAGCTGCTGCAATCCGCCAAACTAGCCGCCATTGGTGAGATGGCCGCGGGCATTGCCCATGAATTAAACAGCCCACTCACAGCAATTCTAGGAAACGTCCAGCTCCTCTTAAGGGAATTCAAGGAAGATAGGCCTGGTAAGATGCTGCAGGATATCTATCAGTGCGGAGTTAGAAGCAAGAAGATTATTCAAAACCTGCTGGTTTTCTCTAGACAGGAAGAGTTTACATTTGAAGACCTCTCCTTGCATGACCTGATTGAAGATGTGTTCAGTCTGATCGGCTACCAGTTGAAGGTATCTGGAATTCCCGTGGAGAAAAGATGGGGCGAATCCCTTCCTCTATTCCGAGGAAATCGTTACCAAATTGAGCAGGTCATGATCAATCTACTTTTAAATGCCAAAGATGCCCTCCAGCAAGAAAAGGAACCTGTCATCACCATAGAAACGAAAGTGGTGAAAAAGGACTCTAAACCTTACGTCTCTTTTTCTGTTCGAGATAACGGAACAGGCATTGACGAAAAAATCTTGCCGCAGATATTCAACCCGTTTTTCACGACAAAGGAGCATATGAAAGGAACCGGCCTTGGGTTGTCAGTGAGTCTCGGAATTGTACAAGCCCATCATGGCATGCTGGTAGCAGAGAGCAGAAAAGGAGAGTATACCAAGTTTACCCTCATGCTCCCGGGGAAAGGCGGTGTTGATGACCATGAGTGAAAAGCGAATCTTAATTGTGGATGATGAAATGGAAGTTACTTCTTTTTTTCGTTATTTCTTTGAAGGAAAAAATTGCAAGGTAGCGGTCGCCAACAGTGGACGCGAGGTCGATCACCTGCTTCATAGCTCTCCCCTGCCCTTTCATTTGGCTTTAATCGACATGAAGTTGCCGGATACGAACGGGTTAGAGCTTCTCCGTACCATTAAGGAGAAGTTTCCAAGCTGTGAAGTTCTTATTATGACCGGCTACAGTACAGTAAAGACTGCCGTGCAGGCCATCCAGGCGGGTGCTAAGGATTATTTAGAGAAGCCCTTTGACGACCTAGACAACCTAGAAACTATTATCGATTCCCTCCTTCAGCAAACCTCGCAACAGGAAAAGGACCTGCGCAGTACGGCAGGACAATATGGCATTATCTACGCACCAGGAGGACCAATGGATACCGTCCTCTCCATGGCAAGCAAATTGGCTAAGAAAGCCATCAATATCCTTATTATAGGTGAGACAGGGACCGGAAAGGAGCTCATGGCGCGGTTCATCCATGAGTCCAGTCTCAGGTCACAGCATCCTTTTGTCGGCATCAATTGCGGCGCCGTTCCTCAGGCTCTGCTGGAGAGCGAGCTCTTTGGTCATGAAAAAGGGGCCTTCACAGGGGCTGGGAAAACAAGAAAAGGCTATTTCGAACTGGCCAATCACGGGACGCTGTTTCTCGATGAAATTGGAGAAGCTCCTCTAGATATCCAAGTTAAATTACTTCGTGTACTTGAAACAGGTGAATTTATGCGGGTAGGAGGAGAAGACATCTTGAAATCGAATATTCGTGTCATTTCTGCTACCCACCGACATCTTGAACACGAAATAGAAAAGAATAGATTCCGCTCAGATCTCCTTTATCGCTTAGAAGGGGTCAAGCTCGAGATCCCTCCCCTTCGTGAGCGACCTGAGGACATCCCGTTAATTGCTAATTATTATCTACAAAGAAAATTCGATGGACAATGTGAAATTTCGGATGAGGCTATTACCATGCTGAAAAACTGCCCCTGGCCGGGGAATGTCCGTCAATTAATCAACGTCCTAAATCAAACCGTAGCCATTCATGAATGCTCAATAATTAAAGCGACCCATTTACACGGAAGATTGAAAGAGATGCCAACTTCTCCCGTTACCGAGGAGAAGCTGGCTCTAGAAGAGTATATCCGACGCGAAAAGGAAAAGTTTATCCATGGGATTGTTGAATCCATTGGCTCCCTCGAAGATATAGAGTTCAATGAGTTAATGAAGCAAATGAAAGACCTGGAAGCACAGGTTGGTAGGCGCATCATCCTAAAAGGACTAAACGAAGTACAAGGTAATCGAAAATTGTTAAGTGAGAAGCTCGATATTACACCGAGGATTCTCCGCTACATCCTGAACGAAAAATAATTCCCTGAGTTCATCACCCAGGGAATTATATGAATTTTAAAGTGATATATTGTAAGTCCTTAGCTTTCGGTAAAGCGTGTTGCGTCCAATATTTAACAGCTTGGCTGCTTGGCTAATGTTTCCATTTACTTGATCTAGCGTCTGTTTGATGCAAGTCGCCTCATTCCACTTCAAGCTTCTTAAAGCAGCAGCCTCATTCTCCTCTTGTGCCTTTTCAGGTTTGGGCTCAGGAACTGACTCTTCCTCTATAGTAACAGAAGACGGGCATAGTGAAGCCAACAAGTCTCTTTGGATCTGTCCCGAATCTGCAAGAAGTGCTGCCTGTTGCAGCACATTCTGAAGCTGGCGGAAGTTTCCTGGCCAATCATAGGCTTGAATGAAGGACTTAGCCTCCTCGCTTAATATCGGAACCGTTTTGGCAAAAGGTAAATGAGAAAGTACATGTTCAGCTAACAGAAGAAGATCTGAGCGCTCCCTTAGAGCAGGGAGCTTTAAGGTAAATCCATTCAGACGATAGTACAAGTCCGCACGGAACCTTCCAGCTTCAATTTCTTTGAGCAAGTCCTTGTGGGTGGCCGCAATGATCCTTACGTTAACTGGTCGCGGGCTAATACCTCCAATTCGAGTTACGCATCGCTCTTGAATCACACGGAGCAAGGTTGCTTGTGCGGCTAATGGCATATCCCCAATTTCATCCAGAAACAAGGTTCCCTCATCGGCCGCTTCAAACTTACCAGCTTGTCCCCCGCTTTTTGCCCCGGTAAATGCCCCTTTTTCATAACCGAACAATTCGCTCTCGAGCAAGCTTTCTGGGATCGCGCTGCAGTTGATCGCAATAAACGGCTTATCGCTTCGAAGGCTCGCCCCGTGCAGTGATTGAGAAAACAGCTCTTTGCCCGTTCCGCTTTCACCCGACAACATTACGTTGATATCAAGAAGGGCTACTTTTCTTGCCATCTCAATGGTTTCCTTCATTTTAGGGTCATCGCAAAGAATATCCTGAAAAGAATATCGATTCGTAAGCTCTCCATGCTGTCCCATCTTTTCCCCGCGTAGGATGAATTGACTTCTTCCGTCTTGACTGCCACTTACAATATGGGTTGTAAATATATGATTCTTAAATCTTAGTTTCCGATCTTTGGCTAATTCTGAACTAGAGGTGTCCAATTGTTCAAATACAGCTGCAACCGACTCCCCCACTTTCTTAGATCCCACAATTTTCGAAGCCGAGAAGTTCATCCGCGTAATGATTCCTTCTTCACTGACAGTAATGAGGGACGAAGGATGGTGATCGTATATAAAATCTAGGTCCCCGCTCCAAGAATGTTCTTTCTGTCCCTTTTTCATGTCCGCAATGTAGAGGGCCTGTTCTATTGTTTGGGCCGCCCGCTTCACGAGCCCAAGCGAATAGGGGTGAAAATCATGCTTATAACTGCTCATATTAAGAACGCCAAGGAGCTCCCCTGAAGGCCCAAATATTGGACTTGCCGTGCACGTGAGAAAATGATTATCCCTACAGTAATGGTGCCTCCCATGGACAACGACCGGTTTCTTTTCGGTAATGGCAGTGCCGATGGCATTAGTACCTTTATATTTTTCCAGCCAATTGGCACCCCTGCACAGCGCCACGCGATCCACCTCTTGCAAAAAGGTAGGATTCCCCATGCTATTGATCACATATCCATCTGGGGTTGCTACCAATACCAAAAACTCAGTCCCAGCTATATCTTGAAACATGTCTTCCAAAATGGGAGAGGAATAGTGTAAAAGTTCAGCATACCGATCATAGTACTCTCGCATTTCATACTCTTAACACGCTTTCCAAATCCAAGTTCATCGGTTTAATACCATATGATTGGCAACGCTTCCAAGAGTCCTCAATATAAGCTGGAATAATCCCGGGTAATGTAGATGCAGGAGACAGATCCATAACCATTTTGTAACATACCTCCCATGATAATATGGAATAACTTCATCAACAAAACTTATGTAGACATATATTTACATTATTTGCAATTTTCATGCCAGATGACAGCTCGCTTTATTGTGGTCTTTTTCATATGTTTTCGGACGATTTATCGGCTAGACTGGACAGAATATCGGCTGAGGGCCGTTATTTTGTCATCTTTAACCTAAAAGTTGCAGTTTATTTCATAAAAAATAAAAAACAGGAACAAATCTTTGTTCCTGTTCGTTCGCTTATGAAACCTTGAAGGTCTCGTGGCTTTTACTAATTGTAATTTCCAAGTTATTCATAATGGACTTTCCCTCTATACGGCTTAACAGCTTCAATCGAACTAAAAAATCAACCACGCGGGATAGGCCAAACAATTGAGTGTTCAAGAGATCCTCATATAACGGATCCTGCTGGTTCAAATGACCATTCATTTTTTCCATCAACATCATGATCTTATTGATGTCGTGCTCCAATTGTTCGATCACAGAATCTTGTAGATCCCTCATATTTTCCATCACATTTCTCCCCAAATGATCGTTTTCCATCAAGACTAAGGAAACCATCGAGGATGTTAGGGAGTCCGGGACGACTCTCCACATCCATCTAACAAATTAAAATGCCGCGCGTATCATCGCTTGAACATCGTCAAGAGTTGCTTTTCTAGGGTTGGTAAAGGAGCAAGCATCCTTCATAGCATTTTCCGCTAATAGAGGGATGTCCTCTTCTTTAGCGCCTAGCTCAGCAAATCCGCTTGGAATATTGACATCGCGAGCAAGTGTAACAATCGCTTCTAATGCTTTCTCTGCAGCAGCACGAGTCGATAATCCGCTTACATCTTCCCCTAAGGCCACTGCGATGTCGACGAAGCGTTCTGGTTTAGAAATTAGATTGAATCTCTCTACATGCGGCAACAAAATCGCATTGCACACCCCATGCGGAAGATTGTAGAATCCACCAAATTGATGGGCAATCGCATGCACATATCCTAGGGAGGCATTGTTAAACGCCATTCCAGCTAGTAGTTGTGCATAAGACATCTTATCACGCGCCTCGATGTCTTCCCCGTTCGAAACAGCAGCACGTAAATATTGGCTTACGAGACGGATGGCTTTGAGGGCACATGCATCTGTTATCGGAGTTGCAGCTGTCGAAACATAAGCTTCAACTGCATGGGTCAAAGCGTCCATCCCGGTTGCTGCGGTTAAAGCAGGCGGTTTTTTCACCGTTAACAAAGGATCGTTGATCGAAATAGCAGGCGTCACATGCTTGTCTACAATGGCCATCTTTACCGAGCGTGAGGTATCTGTAATGATGCAAAAACGGGTGATTTCACTTGCCGTTCCTGACGTCGTATTAATAGCAATCATTGGAATCATAGGTTTTTCGGAGCGATCAACCCCTTCATATTCGTGAATAGCACCGCCGTTTGCAGCCACAAGCGCTACGCCTTTTGCACAATCATGGGAGCTTCCTCCACCTAGAGATACAATGACATCACAACCTTCAGTTTGTAATGCACTCAACCCAGCTTCAACGTTCTTATCCGTAGGATTCGGCTCAGCTCCAGGGAAAATAGCTACATCTACTCCAGCTTCCTTTATGTATCCAGCAATTTGATCAGCGACACCAAATTTATATAGGCCTGCATCCGTGACGATTAATGCTTTCTTTCCTCCTAAAAGCTTGATTCTTTCTCCCACTTGCTTTGCGGCGCCCACACCCATAAGATTGACACTTGGCATATAAAATCCGAATACTTGCTCTTGCATACTGAACAACTCCTTTAAATTTTATATTTTGAATGCGCTTTCTACTAACTTATATTGCAATAGGCGTGCCAACTATAAAAACCTATATTTCTCTTCTATTTGGGCCATTTTCTCATTAACGGTCATGGAGTTGCTCCGTTCTGGAACAAGACTACTGTTCCGTCCTGTAACACTGTATCGTTTTGCAAAGCTAGTAGAACAAAAGAGCTTTTTTCGAATGATTGTTCGAAAAAAGCTCTACCATTTTATTTTAACTCTGCGGTTGTTGGGTCAATAATATTGCGTACTTCTAACACCTGATCTGCAGGGAACCCGCCACGTTCTGCATGTTCCTTAATCAATTGAGCATTGGGGGCAATATATACACAAAAAATAGTGTCGTCTGTAACGTAGCTGTTCACCCATTGGATTTCCGGACCGAGCTCTTGAAGTACCCCAACGGATTTTTGGGAAATCGAACACAGGTCTCCAGCACCTAATTTTCCAGCATTTGCAAGTTTGCGTTCAATAATATACTTTGGCATTGTCATTCTCTCCCTTATATGATTTTAGTTTAATTTCCATTAAAAGAAGCCAAGAGCATCAGGACTGTAGCTTACTAATAAATTCTTTGTCTGTTGATAGTGGCTTAGCATCATCTTATGGGTCTCTCTTCCGATACCGGACATCTTATACCCTCCAAAAGCGGCATGGGCTGGATAAGCATGGTAGCAGTTTGTCCAAACCCGTCCGGCTTGGATGGCCCGCCCCATACGATAGGCTGTATTCATATCCCGCGTCCAAACCCCAGCTCCTAAGCCATAAAGGGTATCATTGGCAATAGTCAGTGCTTCTTCTTTATCTTTAAATGTAGTCGCGGATACAACAGGTCCAAAAATCTCCTCTTGGAAAATTCGCATCTTGTTATGTCCTTTAAACACCGTTGGCTGAATATAGTAGCCTCCTGCAAGCTCCCCAGACAATTCAGCTCTAGCCCCGCCAATAAGACATTGCGCACCTTCTTGACGGCCAATATCCATATATGTAAGAATTTTATCCATTTGCTCCGTAGAAGTTTGTGCTCCAATCATGGTGTCTGTGTCTAGCGGATTGCCTTGTTTAATACTTGCTACCCGCTTAAGCGCCCTCTCCATAAACTGATCGTAGATGGATTCCTGAATGATGGCGCGTGATGGGCACGTGCAAACTTCTCCTTGATTAAGAGCAAACAACACAAATCCTTCAATAGCCTTATTGAAAAAGGCATCATCCTTCGCACAAACATCCTCAAAGAAAATATTAGGGGACTTGCCGCCTAACTCAAGCGTGACAGGAATAATATTCTGAGAAGCATACTGCATAATTAAGCGACCCGTCGTTGTTTCTCCTGTAAATGCAATTTTTGCAATTCGATCACTTGTCGCTAAGGGCTTTCCTGCCTCTAATCCAAATCCATTTACGATGTTCAATACACCTGGAGGAAGTAGGTCTTGAATGAGCTCAGCAAGGACTAATATGGACGTCGGAGTTTGTTCAGCAGGTTTCAACACGACACAATTGCCTGCAGCCAGTGCAGGAGCTAATTTCCACGCAGCCATGAGAATCGGGAAATTCCAAGGAATAATTTGTCCAACTACGCCTAGTGGTTCATGAATATGATAAGCTACAGTATTGCTATCAATTTCAGCTAGAGAACCTTCTTGGGCACGAATGCAACCCCCGAAATATCTGAAATGATCAATGGCAAGCGGTATATCTGCCGCAAGAGTTTCCCGAATCGGTTTTCCGTTATCCCACGTTTCCGCAACCGCTAACATTTCTAAATTTTCTTGCATACGGTCAGCAATTTGATTTAGAATCGAAGCTCTCTCTGCAACAGAGGTTGCTCCCCACTTTTCCTTCGCTTCATGTGCTGCATCTAAAGCAAGATCGATGTCTGCAGAAGTAGATCTTGCTACTTCACAAAAAACTTTTCCATTTACAGGGGAAACGTTTTCAAAATATTGACCCTCTACCGGAGCCACCCATTTCCCGCCAATAAAATTGTGATACTGGTTTTTAAATGTAACCTTAGATCCTAACTGGCCTGGCTGTGCATAAATCATGAATCAACCTCCTTTATTTGTTTCGACATTATACAATGCAAAAACGATACCAACTTCTTTCTTATTGGTATGGTCTAATAAATAAGGAGGGTTGTTCGTTTTTTGAGAAGAACTTGGTCCATTTTGATACTACAGTGTTCCAATCTAATACATCCTGTACCTAAAAAAATACCTGATCTTCAACAGCGAAGATCAGGCAATCCCAAAACTATGAAGTCATAGCTGCCGGAAATCTTAAATCCAGTGACTCCCCTAGAGCGTATAGTTCTCTTTCTACTTCTTCAGAAAGTGATATTCCTTGCAATAGACGGTTTTTGTATTCTCTTGCTCTCCTCTCACCAGGATAAAAAATTTCGTCCACTCCTTCCGCTAACGGCACACTTTTCACTTCTTCCAAAAATTGCTCCAAAAGATGTGTAAAGTACTCAAGATCCATAAATTTGCTAATATCAAATAATATAAATAAATGTCCTATGTTTGATTTATCCGGATGTTCCTCATACATGTTCTTGACATGAGGTCCAAAAGCTGCTCCAGAAAGAACCCCTGTTAAAATTTCGATTGCAAGAGCAAGGGCATATCCCTTAGCCCCGCCCAGGGGTAAAACGGCTCCTCGCAAGGCTTGTTCAGCATCTTCGGTTTGTTCACCATGCTCATTAATCGCCCAGCCTTTTGGGATGGGTTGGCCTTGTTTGGCTGCCAGTATAATTTTCCCCCGGGCAACAACACTCGTGGACATATCAATAATCACGGGAGTATCCGACCTGGTTGGAAACCCAAAGGCAATGGGATTGGTGCCAAAAAAAGCTTTTTTTCCTCCCCATGGAGGAATACCAGGTGGGGAATTCGTAAAAGCCATCATGCCAAACCCTTGTTCACAGGCCATCTGACAGTAATAAGAGGCCGTTCCAAAGTGATTGCTTTTTTTTACAGCTACAGCTGCCAGTCCCGTTTGCTTAGCTAGTTCCATGCCTTTTTTTACAGCGTAAGAGGCTACAATTTGCCCTAAACCATGATCACCATCTACTAAAAGTACGGACTCTCCTTTTTTCTCCACGGTCATTTGTGCAGCGGCTTGGATTCTTCCTTCCTTCATTCTTTTGGCATAAATAGCCAATCTACTAATACCATGACTATCTACCCCTTCTAGGTTCGCTCGAACCAGGGCATCTGCCGCCGTATAAGCTTGCTCAGACTCCACCCCTAACCGTTCAAACACACGTTGACAAAAAATCTTCAAATCTAACTGGTTATATAAAGACATGATTTTTTACCGTCCTTACATTCATATTTCCCCTTCTAGGTTAACGCACGACACAAAGAGGAGATTGTCCTTGCAATATTTTAATGACTTCTTCTGCAACTAACATAGAGGTTCTAATTTGAGATTCTTCTGTTAAACCAGCAATATGAGGAGTAAGTACGATATTGTCACAAGATAAAAGCGGGTTGTCTTGTTGTATCGGCTCAGTCTCCAGTACATCAAGGCAAGCCCCTGCTATTTCACCAGATTGGACAGCTTGGACCAGAGCGGCTTCATCAATAATGGCACCTCTTGCTGTGTTGATTAGATAGGAGGAATGCTTCATGGATTGAAATTGGGCTGTTGAAAACATCGATTGAGTATCTCGTGTCAACGGAACGTGGATGCTGATAAAATCTGATTCGGTTAGCAAACGTTCAAAAGACACGGTTTGAATACCTGTCTCTGCTGACGGAAAATCATAAGGGGTCATAAACGGGTCATACCCGATAACATGCATTCCAAAGGCAGAGGCTCTTTTGGCCACGCGATGGGCAATTTCTCCCATACCCACCAAACCTAGTGTTTTTCCATACACCTCTGATCCAGTAAACCGCATGCGGTCCCAGTTTCCTTTTTTCACGTCTTGGTTAGCATGGAACAACGAGCGATTAGCCTGGAGCATAAAGGACATCACATACTCCGCAACGGAGATGGCATTAGCATTTCTACCATACACCACATCAATCTTTAAGAGTTTAGCTATCTTTAAATCAATATTATCCAGTCCTACTCCTAAACGGCCTACTACTTTCAATTTTTTTCCTGACTGCAGCAATTGATCGTCTACGACTGTCTGGTTCCTAACAATAAGAGCATCGACATCTTGTACCTTATTAAGTAACGCCTCACGATTCTTCCACAAGGTAGGATCATATTCCACACTAGCATATTGGGATAGGAGATCAATTCCTACTGGCCAGATCATTTCGGTAATAAGTACCTTCATAAATACCCTCCTCTTCTCTCCCTGCATGGATGACTTTATCAATAAATCCAATTTTTAAATATTCCATACTTTTAAACTATTTGTATTTATTATAAAATATAATAAGAGAATCTAAATTAAAACATTTGCTAATCATCCGCTGATCAAACCTATGTATTTACCCAATAACTCCAGTGGAGGGTAATGATGAACCTAGACCATTTGAAAGTCTTTTACATGGCAGCCATAAAGAAAAATTTTTCTGAAACAGCAAAAACACTTCACTTATCACAGCCTACGGTTAGCTTACAGATTCAGCAACTTGAATCCGTATTAGATACTAAATTATTTGAGAGAACAACGAAGAACATCAAACTTACAAAGCCTGGTGCTCTACTCTTTCAATATGCCGAACGGATTATTCAACTAGAACATGAAGCAATTAAGGAGATCGCCCTTCTGTCTGATTCCATTCAAGGAAATTTACATATTGGAGCAAGTCTCACGATCGGTGAATCCATATTGCCCTACATCATAGGGAAATATAGTAAAGAATACCAAGGAGTATCTCTTAATCTGGAGATTTTTAACTCTACCCAAATCATCCAATGGCTCAAACAACATAAAATTGACTTAGGGTTTATAGAGTCCCCTATCCACGATTCTGAATTGGTCCATATCCCTTTTATGGAAGACGAACTAGTTGTCATTTCTTCCACGAAGGATGTTCATCCCCTCATTGGCGATAAAGAGGTCATTAGTCCGGAAGAACTGTTTGCTTTGCCTTTGATTTTAAGGGAACCTGGGTCTGGTACACGTCAAGTCATGGAAGAAAGCTTAAGAAAGCATAAACTGAACCCGAGCCATCTTAATATCGTTCTAGAACTCGGAAACACGGAATCCATCAAGGCTTCTGTTGAATCTGGGATGGCACTATCCATTATTTCACATTCTTCTATTCAGAAGGAACTCCTGTTAGGAACCTTACGAAAGATTCGTATAGAAGGAATCACGATTCTTCGATACTTCTATGCTGTATACGATAAACACAAACGGAATTCTTTAGTCGAGGAAACATTTCTAGACTTTTTATTTCAAACACATAACCCTTCTAGCTTTTCTAAGTCACAGATTGAGTATTTGATATAGAGGTAAGTCGCTGTAACTTACCTCTATCTTTACAGCTAAGCTTTCTTTTTATAATCCCATCGAGCTGTTTTTAGGTTATGGGTATGCACATAATCACCGGGAGCAATGTCTTGTGTTGTTACTCCTATTTGAACACGGTACTCAATGACTTTGTCTCCTTTTTTTAAGCTAGTCAAGGCAATCTTATGGCCGAGAGGGATATCGCTTTTCGACTCCACAGTGACCGTGGCATTATTCTCCATGATTACCCCTTCCACCTTTTCCCCCTTCTTAATGTCTTCAACTGCGACACCTACATGATCAATCGCATGATGAACAAGAAATTTATGAGTCATTGATTTTTCCTCCTTAGGACATCATTTCGTTTCCTTTATGAATAGAAACAGCTTCGCTTCCTTTTTGATGAATTAAGATCGATTTTTGCACACTTTCTAGATGGTTCAGCATGTTTTGGACGGCCAATTCTTTATTATTCTGTTTAATAGCTTCAATAATTCGACTGTGTTCTAATAAAGATTGTTCACAACGTCCTGGGATCTCGACCGATTGTGTTCTTACCTCAGATAGTAGATCAATAAGATTCATCATAATGCGATGGAGAATGGAATTATCTGACATGCGTACAAGGGAGAGATGAAACTTGAGGTCTAGTCGAGATACTTCATCATAGTCATGGGACTGGGCAGCTTGCCTTGCATCCGCCAAGATACTTTCTAGTCCTGCAATTTGCCCAGGTGTACAATCACTATCCACTGCCCAAGCTACGGCCTGCGTCTCTAATACCTTACGTATCGCAAAAAGCTCCACAACGTCGTCATGCTTGACAAAAAAGGAAGAGGCAAAATTTTTTCTGTATGTTTCTTCATCCGAGACAAAAACTCCTTGGCCATGCTTAATGGTTAAGTAACCCTGGGCCGCAAGAATTTTATAAGCTTCCCTAATCGTATTCCTGCTTACATTAATTTTTTGAGCTAGCTCTCTCTCACCTGGAATCTTCTCTCCAGAGCTGAACCTGCCCTGATGGATTAAGTCCCGGATATAATACACAACCTCCTCCGATATACTCTTGCGCTCCGTCTTGAACCCATCAAACATTTATTCCCCTCCTTATGCTAATAAGACTACGTGGTAGAAGTATGCGATAACTTAGAATAGAACCTAAGAGGTCTACTTTGGTTGGGAGGTGTAATGGTTATATGTTCCAACCAGTGGGTTATAATCCTTATTAAACCATTATTTTACAGACTATTCAATATTATTAATCAATACGACTTATTTAGATTCTCAATGAAAACCATTGTAGATTAAAATAGATATCCTCTGGAAAATTGTGCTAAGGTATATGAAAGAGTTGAAATATTCAAATGAGGGACTAAGAGAAATTGGGGTGTATTCTTTGTTCATAACGATGTTAGTTATTGGTATCCTTGGCGGTATCCTCACTGGCATGATGTCTGTAGGAGGAGGATTAATTCTTATTTTCCTGCTTCTCTTTATTCCGCCTTTCTTAGGCTATTCGTTCACCATGCATGAAATTGCCGGAATGGTCATCATCCAAACCATCTTTTCAGGTAGCTCGGGCTTGTACAGCTATTGGAAGAGAAGATTAATCAACACTTTTTTGATTAAGTACATGGGGCTTAGCAGCTTTATAGGTGGTTTCATTGGGGTCATGCTATCTGAACTTCTCAGTCATAATCAGCTCCTGGCTATTTTCGCTGCTTTATCCCTGGTGGCAACCATTACCATGTTTTTCAAACCAAAACCCGTGGAAGGAGAACCGTATGAGAATAAGAGCCTTGCCATTGTTCTAGGACTAGGGATTGGTGTACTTGGAGGAATGTTCGGCCTCGGAGCTGGATTTTTATATATGCCAATCATGCTGATCTTATATCGGATTCAGACGAAGCACGCTGTAGGGACCGGTTTAGCTTTAGCCATCCTGCTATGCCTAGGTGCTCTATTCGGTAAGGTCACTGATCTTTCTGTACCTTGGCAGGCTGGTACTTTTTTAGCCTTAGGTGCTATTCCTGGCGCTCAACTCGGCTCCTATTTAGGACAAAGAATGAAAACCGAGTCTCTACGTAGACTGATGGCCATTTCAGTTGCCATTGTCTCAGTTAAGATTTGGATTGATCTGCTTCAAGAGCTAGGCGTTTCCCCCAGTCTATCCTGGACTTTCTTTCTCATTATAGGCGTTTTCATTAGCGCAATCGTCCAGGTTTATCAGTACAATACTAATAAAAAACAAAAAGAGATAAAACAACAGAAGTTCTGATCGATGCCATATCTAGGGAGGATTAGAAATGGGGGTATTGCTCAGCTTCTTTAGTGCTCTATCATTTTCTGCCAATTATGTTGCAGTACGCAGAGGAGTACGAGAACGACCAGAAAGAGATGCGGTCATTATTACCAATCTTATTAATTTTATTATCCTTGGAATAATTAGCTTTATTATTCTCATGACGATGAAGCCTGTTGAATGGTCCTGGTTGGGGCTTTTATTCTTTGCTCTAGCTGGTCTATTCACTTCCTTCTTAGGTCGTTTAGCCTTGTTTGGCGGTATTCGACGGATTGGATCAGCCCGCGCCGTTGCGGTCAAGAACGCCTCCCCTATGGTGACGATCATCCTTGCAATCCTCATTATTCAAGAGGATATTACACTCTTACCTTCACTAGGCATCTTGCTCATCATAATAGGTCTTTCTTTTATGATTCACCAGGATTGGAAGAAGGGGGAGGGCAATCAAGAACCACAAACCAACCGTATTGGAATTCTCATTGCCTTATGTGCCATGTTTGGTTTCGGCTTAGGCCAGACTTTTCGTAAGCTAGGCGTAGTTCATATGAATGAAGCCATTATCGGGGCTTGGCTTGGGGTCGCAACGTCCTTGCTTCTTTCTTTTCTTATGGAGATTGTAAGAGGCTCCGGCAAGCAACTCCCCTCTTATTTTAACCCTAAAAATTGGAATCGCTATTTTTTCTTAGCAGGTGTCTTCTCAAGCCTAGCCCTTATCTTCTTTTTCAGTGCCTTACGAAGTATTCCTATAGCCTATGTCAGTGCTATATCTGCTTTGGAACCTATCTTAACGGTTGCCATTACAGCCCTATTTCTCAAGACAGATGCCAACAAATTGACCCGAAAATTCTACGTGACCCTAGGGATTATCGTGTTTGGCGTCGGATTAATCGCTTTTAAATAAAACGAGAGGATGACTCCCAAGTGCCGGGATCATCCTCTCTTCATTTCTATTAAAACCCTAAGGAGACATACTTTGTTTCTAAAAATCCTTCCATTCCGTAGTAGCCCCCCTCACGACCGATGCCACTTTCCTTGAATCCCCCAAACGGTGCTTGAACAGTGGTTGGTATAGGATCATTGGCTCCGATAATTCCGTACTCCAATCCTTCGTACATGCGGATCGTTCGGCCTAAATCCTTGGTGTAGAAGTAAGCGGCCAATCCGAAAGGCGTATGATTAGCTTTCTCTAGAACCTCTTGCTCGGTTTCAAAGGGAAGAATAGGCACGACAGGACCAAAGGTTTCCTCATAGGCTACCCGCATTTCATCATCTACATCGACGAGAATCGTCGGTTCATAAAAATACCCTTTCCCCAGTTCTCCATCTGTCCTTATCCTTCCTCCACTGAGCAATTTCGCCCCTCGGTCTAAGGAGTCTTGAACTTGTTCTTCAATCTTTTGCAGCCCTACGCGATCAACAATCGGTCCAAGATCTACGTCCTCCCGAAGTCCATTCCCCATCACCATCTTTTCAATCTTTTGCTTAAGCAGTCTAGAAAACGGCTCGATGATAGAAGTATGAACATATACCCGATTGGTACAGATGCATGTTTGGCCACTGTTACGAAACTTACTAGCTATTAATCCTTCGACTGATTTTTCGAGGTCAGCGTCAGGAAACACAATAAAAGGGGCATGCCCTCCCAATTCCATGGACACTCTTTTCACTTGATGGGATGCCTGATTGAGAAGCTGTTTTCCTACCTCTGTGGAGCCTGTAAAGGTGATTTTCTTTACATAAGAACTGGATGTAAAGGCTTCTGCGATCTCTCCTGCATTCCCTAGGACCAGGTTAGCCACACCTTTTGGAAGACCCGCCTTTTCCATGAGCTCGAAGAATAGAATGGCACTGCCAGGGGTCTGTTTAGCAGGCTTGAGAATCACTGTGCATCCCGCTGCCAAGGCTGGAGCAATCTTTCTCGTAACCATGGATAATGGAAAATTCCAAGGTGTAATCGCTGCGGTCACTCCAACGGGTTGTCGTACTACTAGAATCCTTTTCGTTTTACTATTTGAGGGTACTAGGTCGCCGTAAACTCGTTTAGCCTCTTCCGCATACCATTGGACATAGTCAATCGCAATGTCGACCTCACCACGCGCTTCTCGAATGGGCTTTCCCATTTCAAGTGAGATCATATGAGCGAGATCAGCTTTATTCTCCTGCATCAGCTGCACGATCTTCAACAAATAGGCTGACCGTTCTTTTGCCGGTGTGGTTGACCAATCTGCAAACGCATCATGAGCCGCTTCAATAGCCATAATGGCCTCTTCTCTTCCGCCATAAGCCATATGGGCAATCGTCTCCCCTGTTGCTGGGCTTTTAAGTGCGATCTGTTTTCCGCTGAGGCTCTCCATCCACTGGCCGTTAATCAACATTTTTCTACTCCGATCTTCCATACACACTACTCCCCTTTTAGAACTTGATTTCATGTAGGTCACATTGGACACCCAGTGAACGAAGCTTCCCTTCCTTATCGCATTCACGAAACAGGGCCTCAGAGATCCAAAATTGCTGAAGGTATTTCGTATTCTTGATTCTTGCCACACGAAGGTCCTTCGTGGAATGAAGACGCACGGCCAAATCAATTGCAGCTTGCTTCGAAGGCATGGTAACTGGAATTTTAGCTGTACCCAGAAAGCCCGTAGCTATTGCGTTTTCCATGATCGCTTGCATGTTAATCTTATCTACTAACTCTCTTGTTGTAATATCCGCATATCCAATGCCTAGGGCATTCCCTTTTGATGCAAGAGTAAGGTCGAGAGCAACGATGGTCTCAAAATGTTGAGTAGGAGTTCCACCTAGCCTTCTATGCATCCCAACGACGTTTACATCCATTCCAGACCCGCTAATGTCTTTTCCAATATAATCAATGATCAGAACATGGAGGTGGTCATATGGTAGAAGGGGGATATTCTCCCAAGCTAGTTTTAAAAGTTGTTCTTCGATCTCTTCCATTTCATCTGGTCGTGCTGCTTTCATCTCAAGCGCCTCTCCCCAAGGGTTATCTACTATTGCTAAGCCTCCAATAAAACGCGTTTTCTCCCTGATCAACCGAGCAGCCTCGACAATGTGTGCCCCTAGTCCCGCTCGATGGAGAGTCTCCGCCCCTTTTTTCTTTCCTAGACCAACGGCTAGCATCTTCGAAAGACCGCTTTCGATAGGAGCCCGGAAAGCCGTATGCGGTTTTATCCGATTGTAGATAAAAATACCTTCAGCCTCAAAAGCCAAACGATCGCAATAGACGTCCACTCCCGATGGTGTTTGGCCTAGATGCACCACTTCCATGGATGAGCAAACAGGTATCCCAATCGTCTGTTCCGAGATACCTAAGTTTTCTAATACTTTGATTTGTCCCTCTGCCGTTCCTCCACCGTGACTCCCCATAGCAGGGATAATAAAAGGGTCAGCTCCCCAAGACCGAAAGGTATCCGCCAAGACCTTCATCACTTCGACTCCATAAGGAAAACCTCTGGACCCACTTGGCAAAGCCAGGCGCATACCTGGCTTGATATGAGGCTTAAATCTAGCTAACTCGTTCTTCACGGTTTCCGTTATATTTTCTATCTTTTTCTTATTAAATGGTTGCTCTACCAGATACATGTTCAAAGGTTGTATCTCTCCCTCAACTCTCTTAACATCTCTAACGTATGGTTGGCTAGGGGGATTCCATTCTCTCTTCTCTCCATAGCTGTCTTCTCTTCAAGCTCACCGGGATAGTAGATTTCATCAAATCCAGGGGCAGGCTTTACTGATTTAATCGATGCAATGAATTCCCTCATTAAAGAATGATAAGTGTACATCGGAAGAAAAGATTCAATAGAGATAGCTCCCAAAAAATGTCCAACATTCTGGCTTCGATCGAATTGATCTACTAATCCTCCCACATCTTTAGTAAAGCTTGCTTGCGAAAGAATAGCGGAGAATACTTCCGCTACAATGGCCAACGCGTATCCTTTCACCCCTGCAGCTGGAAGAAGGACGCCTTCATACCCCTCCCCTGCCGTCTTAGCAGGGTACCCTTCCTTATTGAGCGCCCAGCCTTTCGGAATAGGTTCTTCTGCCGTTAAATTCCGAAGTTTCGTTCGAGCCACAGCGCTTGTGGCAAAATCAATGGTTAGGGGAGGTCCGTCCTCAACGGGAAATACAAAAGCCATGGGATTGGTACCGAATAACGCTTCCATTCCTCCGAATGGAGCAACACTTGATGGAGCATTCGTCATGACGATGCCAATGCAATGTTGTTCACTGGCTTTTACAGCATAATAGCTGCTCATCCCAAAGTGACCAGAACGTCTTACAGCCGCTAGCCCTACCCCTCTCTCATGGGCGCGAGAAATAGCTTCTGTCATGGAAAAATAGCCTGCAACTTGACCTAATCCATTTCGACCATCTACCACAAACGAAGAGCCGCTGTCCTGAATAATCTCAGGTGTCGAATTTGGATTAACAACTCCCTTTTCAATTCGATTAATATAGACAGGAAGATAGCTAATGCCATGTGAATCAATCCCCCGTAGATTCGCCTCCAACATGACATCAGTCGTAATCTGAGCATGCTTTTGCGATACACCCGTTTTGATTAACACTTGCTCAGAAAGCTGCCTTAAGTCCTCAGGCATCCAGCGGTCTGTCAATTATAATCCCTCCCTAATAGGCTGCTCCATTCTATTTACTTCTTTCTTGTTAGCAACTCGGCTTATTCTTCGCTGTTGCATCATAAAGACGATCACACCAATCAAAAGACCCATAATATCCGTTAAATTCTCAGGCAAAATCAAAGCAACAGCACCAGCGAATAGGAGGAGACGCTCGAGCCAAGTACAAGAAATACGGAAGTAACCAATCACAGCGCAACCAAGCAGGATGACCCCTAGGATCGCAGCTAAGACACCAATAATTCCTTTGGATAGAGTCCCTTCCACAATTAACAAACTAGGTTCATAGGCAAACATAAAGGGAATAATAAACCCTGCTAAGGCAAGCCTTACGGATGTCCAGCCCACCTTAAACGGAGAAGCTTTAGCCAATCCGGCAGCAGCATACGCCGCTATTGCCACCGGTGGAGTAAGTGTTGATAATGTGGCAAAGTAGAAAACAAATAAATGTGAAGCTAAGACATTAATCCCTAATTCGATCAGAGCAGGTACCGCAATGATCGATGCCATAATATAAGCGGCTGTTGTCGGTAGTCCCATCCCCAAAATGATGCAAGCAATCATGGTTAAGAACAATGTGAAAAACACATGTCCTTCTGTAAATTGGAGAATGGAGCTTGTAAATGTAACCCCTGCACTTGTTAAAGAAACCGAGCCCACGATAAATCCAACCACCGCACAGGCAACGGCAACACTTAAGGCAGTTTTACCTCCTTGCTCCATCGCTTCAAGCAATTCCTTCCCATTCAATCTCGTCGTTTTTCTCAACATACCAATGGCCACGGTCGAAATAATCCCAAAAAACGCTGCATATATAGGGGAGTATCCATTAAGTAATAATAAGGTCACGACGAATAAGGGGAGGATCATATGACCTCTCTCTTTCACCACATCCAAGAAGCGAGGAATCTCCGATTTGTCTAATCCCTTTAGATTTAATCTTCTCGCTTCCCGATCAACCATCACCCATGCCGCTAAATAATAGAGGAAAGCTGGAATAATAGCGGCGATCATCACGGTAGAATAAGGAATCCCGGTTAATTCAGCCAATACAAACGCGGCGGCTCCCATCACAGGTGGCATAATCTGTCCTCCTGAGGAGGCAACGGTTTCTACCGCTCCTGCAAAGGTAGGGGAATAACCAATTCTTTTCATCATAGGAATCGTAAAGGCTCCCGTTGTTACCACATTTGCTACGGCGGCTCCATTTACCGTTCCCATCACACAGCTTCCGACCATAGCTACTTTAGCCGGTCCCCCTGGAGTTGTTCCGGCAACAGAAATGGATGCATCCGTAATTAATTTTCCCATGCCTGTTTTCGTCATAAAAGCGCCAAACAAAACAAACAGGAAGATATAGGTGGCAGAAACCCCCAACGCAATGCCAAAAATCCCTTCTGTACTCAGGTACATTTGCTCTATAATCCGTCCATAAGAAAAATCCATATGGGCAAAGGCCCCAGGAATCCATTCTCCATACTTGGCATAAACAAGAAAAATAATCGCAATGATTGGCAGCGTATTCCCCATTGTCCTTCGTGTTGCCTCAAGGACTAATAGAATCGTGATGGTACCAAAAATAATGTCTGTTTGGTTCGACATTCCTGCTCTCATGGCTATATCATCGTTAAAGACAATGAGGTAACCAATTCCAATCATAGATAACAAACTTAAAGCCATATCCGGAATGGTAGGCGCATTCTGATTCGACTTTTTTCTCATCGGATAGATTAAAAATACCATCATTAAGACCAAACCAAGATGAATCGCTCTTTGTTTAATGGCCAGAAGCTGGCCAAAGCCGGCGGTATACAGATGGAATAAAGATAAACCTACAGCAAGGGCGAACACCACATAACGCCAGAAACCCTGCCGAAATTCACGATAATTCGATTCGTTATCATATTTCTTGATAATTTCTTCTTGCTGTTCGACGCTAATATCGTTTGGCCTCATGAACACGCACCCCCTCGCAATAGTTAGGATGGCAGAGAACTGCCATCCTAATCAGAATCCTTCCTTACTGAATCAACGAATCCGGTATCTGTAGCCCCTGTTCTTTAAAGTACTTCACAGCACCAGGATGTAGAGGAAGAGTCACACCATTCAGCCCTTCTTCCGGCTTCATCTTAGAAGCTCCCTTGAAGCTAGCTGCTAGCTGCTCCTTGTTGTCATAGACAGATTTAATCATGCTGTACACCACGTCCTCATCTAGATCCGCACGGCCGAGAAGCAAGTTAGCCACCGCTACGGTTTCAATCGCTTCAGACTGTCCTTTAAATGAGTTGGCAGGGATCGTAACTGGGAAATACCAGCTATACTTCTCCATCAACTTATCTCTTACTTCCCCTTCAACAGGAAGAATCTTGACATCCTTGGAAGTGGCCATCTCTACTACACTAGCATGAGGAAGACCACCGGAAATATAGGTAACATCTACTTGGTTGTCGAGCAGCATCTGAGCGGACTCTGCATTCCCAACATATTGGGCCTTTGCATCTTTACCATCTTTGTAATCAATACCGACAATCGATAGAATTTCTCTTGCATTTAGCTCTGTTCCACTGCCTACTGGGCCTGGTGCAATCGTCTTTCCTTTGATGTCACTTAGAGAATTAATCCCCGAGTCTGCACGAACGACGAAATAGCAGAGATTTGGATAAAGATAGGTGAGAGCGCGAATATCTTTTTCCGCACTTCCTTCGAACTGCCCGACCCCATTCCAAGCTTCATAGGCAATCCCGTTCTGAACAAAAGCCACATGAGCTTCTTTCTTGCTCATCAGCTTGACATTTTGCGGTGATCCCGCTGTGGCCTGAGCCGAAGCGCGAACTCCTTCCACTTTTTGATTCCATAAGTCGGCCATCCCATTACCAAGGGCATAGTAGACACCGGCTGTCGTTGCGGTAGCCACGTTAAGAAATAACTGTTTTTTCGGACTCTCTGAAGCGGCGGGAGCTGGGGCTGAAGTCTGGTCTGAGGGTTTATCTGTTGGGCTACTGGGCGCGGGTGTGGAAGTCGTGTTGGTTGAGGTGGAAGAGCTACCACAGCCAGCAAGGATGGTGGACAGGCTCAAGATAAAACAAACAATCGTGACGAACCATTTTGAATTTCTCATTTTTTCCCCCTTAGTTTAATAGACTTCTCCCGATAGTAAGCGCTTTCTACTATGGGTAAGGAAGAAGGAAGCCGCAGCCTCCCTCTTTAACCTACATTTGTTGCCAATATTCTGCTGGATTCACTCGGGCATCAATAATGGTGAAAGTAGGACTAGACTGTACCTCTTTTAATGCTGCTTGAAGCTCCTCCACCGTCTCTACGGTGATGCCGTTTCCATTATAGGCCTTCGCAAGATGCTGATAATTGATTCCGGAAAACTCAACGCCGGTAGTCTCAAGATTCATACGGCTTTGCTTGAGGCGGATCAGACTTAGAAGCTGATCATTAAACACCACAATAGTGACCGGCAGCTGATGTTGAGGAAGCATGGCAAGCTCGCCAATAATCATATCGAAACCAGCATCACCGGTAAAAATTACGACAGGACGATCCCTATGCACCATCTGAGCTGCGATCCCGGCAGGCAGGGCATATCCCATAGAGCCTAAGCCATTAGATTGAAGCAAGGTCTTAGGTTCATAACATTGCCAAACATGGTTTAGCATAATGCGATGACTTCCTGTATCTACGATTGCGATAGCATCTTGGGGCAACAGCTCTCGACATGTGGAAACGACATCAAAGGGGCTGAGTCCCTCTCTTTCCTGAGGTTCTATCTTTTTCACCAAGTCTTCCTTGTAACGGAGGCAATCCTCCTGCTTCCATTTTGATTCTACTTCTGTAATCTGGTTCACACTTTCAAAAAAGCTTTGGATGTTACCTACATATTCCTGATCAACTGGGATCAGCTGATACTCATTCGGTACAATGTCGATGTTCCAGGTTTTCGTTTGCCAGGAAAGATTCCAGTCACTTCTAAGCTCAACCGGATCAAAACCGATCGTAATAACTAAGTCTGCGTCATCCCTAACCAACTGCATATGCTGCCCATCAGCCACCGGACTTAATCCTGTTCCCCCAAAGCAAAGGACATCATTTTCCGGCAACAAGCCCTTTGCCTTATAGGTCGTAATAAGCGGAACGCTCCAGTTTCTACAGAAGCTCTGAATAGCAGGGGCATCCTCCAAAGCCACCCCAACCCCAGCCAGTACAACGGGCTTTTTCGCTTCTCGCAATGAATTGACAAACGCATCGATCGTCTCAGCGGCCGGACCTACTTTACTCGTGGTCTTCTTTCTGCGCGGGATATACTTTTGTTGCATCACAGCAACATCCGTCGGTATATTAATATGTACAGGTCCTGGGTAGCCCGACTTACAAATGTCAATCGCCTTCTGAATGCTTTGACTATCTGAACATCCGCCTAACGTCGTTGACCACTTGGTAACAGGCTTAAGGAGGTCTCTCTGTTCTAGAATCTGATGAGTATAGACTCCTTTAAGCTTCGTGCTTACTTCACCTGTAATCACAATCATCGCTGAACGATCGAGATAAGCATTGGCAACCGGTGTAACGGTATTAGTAATTCCAGGTCCTAAAGTAGACACGAGTACCCCTGGCTTCCCAGTCAGCTGATAATACGCATCCGCCATAAATCCAGCGCCCATCTCATGTTTGGTTAATATAAACTCTATACCTACTAATCGGAAGGCCTCAAGTAATTCTAAAACTTCCCCACCTGGAATCCCAAAGGCGTATTCTATCCCTTCCTCCTTTAGATGTTTTGCTAGGATCATAGCCGTCTTTTCCATAGTAGCCTCCATTCGTTTACTTTGTTCTCTATGTTTCATTCTATAGGCTTGTTATTATATAGTCAATTTATAATGTTATTAATATTCATAATATATAAATTAATTTTATTTAATAAATGACTAGGTGATAGCAATTACTAGAGGCCAATAGAATCGGGCCATTAAATAGAGGATAAGGAAACCAAAGATAGAAACTAGTCCCCCTATTTTGATCATGTCCCAAGATCGAACATACCCACTCGAGAAAATAATGGCATTAGATGGGGATGAGATCGGCAATGCAAGCGCTAAGGAAGAAGAGAGAACAATCATGGTGACTGTGACGATCAGATTCGTATCAAAGCTAATGGCTAGTGGAATAATGAGAGAGGTTGCCACCGTGTTGCTGATAAAGGTCGAAACGACTAAAGATAGAATGACCAATGAGAGTACTAAGGCAGATGGTGAAATCTCCATGAGAAGCAGTTGCTCTAATATATATTTGGCCAATCCTGACTCCTTAATCGCTACTCCAAGGCTCATCCCCCCGCCAACCAACAGCAGGGTATCCCAGCCCATATGCTTTAAATCCTGAGGTTCTAGTATCTTGGTTAGGTACAGTAGAATAAAAGGAACAAGAGCCACTACTCCATCGGGAATCTGTTGGATGGGAGTCATTAACCAAAGGCCTACGGTTAATAGAAAAATGCTCGTGATGACAGCCGAGACCCTCCCCTTGGGTTTGGGCTTTTGCTTTGGCAGGGAAATGGGGGTCATGTCGTTGGTAGGGTAGAAGACCTCCAGCCCCATTCGCGCAACAAATAGAACCAATAAGCATAAGGGTATAGCTAGTAGAAACCAAAGGCTAAACGATACCTGCGTGACTCCTTGTTTCATAAACGTATACATGGCAATAGCATTGGGCGGAGTTCCAATGGGTGTAGCCATCCCCCCCACAGTAGAACCTACGGTAATCGCGAGTAAAATGGATTTGCTAAAAGGGTTTCCTCCATAAGGTTTTAATATAGGAAGAACGAGAATCATTAAGAGAAGAGTCGTCGCCGTATTCGAAATCCACATGGACATGGCTGCGCTAGAAAGCAAAAAAAAGGTCACCATCCTATCAGGAATACCCTTGCTCCTCTTTAGTATCCAATAGGCTAGCATTCGGTCGATCTCGTATTTATGGATCGCGTGACTGAGAGCAAAGCCACCTAAAAACAGCGTGATGATCGGACTAAAAAAGGGCTCGAAGAACAAGGTTAAACTGTTTCCCCCTAACAACCTCTCATCCGTTAATAGAATGGCCTCTAAAAACAACACCAATAGGGAGGTAAGAAACAGGGGAATCCATTCGGTTACCCAGAGGATCACAGCAATGACAAAGATCGCAAGGGTGACCCGCATCGGCTCTGTCAAAGTGTCTGAGATTATATATACAAAATACCCCACAATTAAACTTAGTAAGAAAAATACATATCTACTGGCTTCTCTCATTCATACCCCACCTCTTTTTCCCTTTGGTTGAGTGTATGCGAGAAAAAAAGAAAAAACGCCTACCATCACCTTTAGATGTTAAGCGTTTTTTAATAGATTTGGGATTAGCGCATGAGAGGTATGCCAAACCCCAGCGATTTGAGTATAAGAGGGACCATGATGGTGAGACGACAAAGGCCCTACAAAATATAGACCTGGCATACTGGATTCAAACCACTGATTTACTATAGGAAAACCATTGCTCTCTTTCTTAATTTCTCCACTTAAGGAAGTTAGAAAAGGGAGATTATAAAGATTAGGTCGATATCCTGTGGCGGCAATCACATGATCGACCTTTAATGTGTTCCCTGAAGATAAAACTAAAGAAACCTGATCTTCATCATAGAGTATATTGGCTTCCTTCACCTCTGAGTAAGGATGTTGGTTTGCCTTTCCTTCTACAAGGGGGAGTAGAAATTCCGTCACGGTCGCTTTTAGAAACTCCTTACTAATCTCCTTTTGTTGTTCCACTGGAAAGGAATAAAAAAGCGGTGCAATTTCTCTCTGCCTTCGGTTGATCTGGGGTACAGGAGGTTCATACCCTGAACCACGGTAAATTAAATCCACCTTGGCACCTGTTTGGTGCAACAACGCTGCAGCTTCCCAACCGCTTTGTCCGCCTCCTACCACCGCTACACTTTTCCCAGAAAACGGTTGATAATCGGTATAGCCATTGGTATGAGACAACCACTTCCCCTTAAGGTGAAGCAGGTTATTCGGAATGTACTCCGCATGCGTTAATCCGATAGCAATCACGAGGTGTTTGCACTCCAGGCTGGTTTCCTGATCTGTAATGACGAAATATCTTCCTTGTTTATAATTCACATGGCGCACACATTCCTCTGTAAACGTGACCTGATTTCTCTCTGCAAACCAAAAAGCATAATCCACCCATGCCGTTCGAGATACAGGATAGGTCAATTCTATATTCTTTTCTTTCTGATATTGGGCAAACGTATACTGCTCATGAGGATCTGACAAGCCAATATAATCGACTTGCGTGCGGATAAACATTTCTGGCGGCATCTTATGCCGCCAGAAACCCATAGGCTTCCCTAGCAATTTATACGTAAGCCCAGATGCCTGAGCATGAGCAGCCAAGGATATCCCATATGGACCTGCTCCTACAATAACCAAGTCCAACATCTCCAAACCTCCATGTAAAAGCACCAGTTGAACTGGTGCTTTCTTTTTTAATAACCGACGAACTTTGTTAGATACATTGAGAGATCTTCGAATCCGATTAAGATAAAGAGAACAGCAATCATAATGAGGATAAAAGGAAGAACTCCTTTCACCGCTTCTCCTAGAGGCGCTCTAGACACCCCGCTCACCACAAATAGATTGAGCCCAACGGGAGGAGTAATCATCGCAAGTTCCATATTTACTGTCATAATGATAGCAAAATGAATAGGATCAATCCCCATCGATTTTACAATCGGAAGCAAAATCGGCAACGTAATTAAGATGATGGCTATTGCTTCTAAGAAGGTACCCATCACAAAAAACATCAAATTAATTAAGAGCATAAAGCCCCAGAAACTCAGGTTTAAATCTCCGATCCACATCGCGACACTCTGTGGTATACTCTCATTCGTTAAATAGAGAGAAAAGAGCATCGCACCTGCAATGATGAGAAAAATCATAGAGGTGGTGTTGACTGTATCCTTCATCACTAAACGGAAAGTAGCTAACGACATCTCTCTATAGATGAATATAGATACGAAAAGAGAATACGCTGCAGCTACTACAGAAGCTTCCGTAGGCGTAACCGCTCCTGTATAAATACCTCCTAAAATTAGGAAGGGTAATATCGCTCCCCAGAACGCTTTTCGAGACGCTCTCCACCTTGTGGGCCAATCTGCTTTGGGATCTCCTCCATAACCTTTGACCTTCGCTACAATAATTGCCGTTACTAGTAATACGCCGCCGAGCAAGAGACCTGGAATTACCCCTGCGGCAAAGAGCTTACCTATAGACTCTTCAGCTATCGTACCATAGATAATGAGTGGAATGGACGGTGGAATGAGAATCCCTAGCGTTCCTGATGCGGCAACCAATCCCATCGCATAATGTCTGGGATATCCAGCGGCCACCATACCGGGAATAAGGATGGAACCGACCGCTGCTGCCGTTGCGGGTGAAGAACCGGAGATCGCTGCAAAAATCATACAAGCAAGAACCGTGACGACCGATAAACCGCCAGTGATGTGGCCCAGCCAGGCACGCAGTGCTTCAATTAAATATTTGGATACGCCCCCCTTAGCCATGATGGCGCCTGCAAAGATAAAACCGGGTATCGCCATGAGGGTAGAATGATGTAAACCAGCGAACATCCTTTGCGCGAGCATAAATACAGCAAAGTCGCCCTTAGTCATCATAATGGCTACGGTCGCAAGGGCAAGACAGATCGCTATGGGGACCCGGAGTAGAAAGAGTGTACCTAAAAGACTAAATAGCGTGGCTGTCATTACGGCTTCCCCCTTCCCCTTTATCGGCTTGATAAATCTGAATGTGCTGATCCGCTTCGCTATGCATCACAACGAGTTCATTTCTCTTCATTCTCAGGATGGCTTCCACGAAAAGTTTCAAATAACGGATTAATAAAAGTGTACCTGCCAAGGGTAGACAAATATATACCATCCACATGGGAAGCTGCAAATCCATAGAAAGCGCTTTAATTTTATAGTTAAACAAAACAAGACTTAAACCAGTGTAAAACAGAAAGATCGAATAGAGGATTCCTGCAAATGTGGCAAAGATATCAATGCAGTGCTTTAGGCGATTCGGTACAGCTGCGTACAGCAGCTCCACTCGAATATGATACTCATCCCGAAGAGCAACCGAGGCTCCAATTAAGGCTCCCCAAACAATCATAAAGCCGGATATTTCTTCCGCCCAGGTAATCGGTGAGTTAACAACATAACGCATGAACGCTCCATAAAAAATGATGGCTAAACCCACGACGATAAGGACGCCGGAAGCCAAATCTTCCCCAAGTCGAAAAGCTTTTCTCATGGTTTCCAAAGAAATACCCTCCTTTATAAATGGAATCTATAAAAGAGACCGAGCGGTCAGTGCCACTCGGCCCACTCATCCATTACTCTAGTGTTCTGGCGTAATCAATAAACTCTTGCCCGATAAGTGGCGTAAATTCATCATACATCGGTTTTAAAGCTTCTCTAAACTTATCCTTATCCGCTTCTGTCATCTCATAGATTTCATATCTACCTTCATCCTTAAACTTCTTAAAAGAACCATCGGATAAGCCCTTCGCAATCGAGCGTTCAAACGCTGTCGCTTCGTCCATGGCTTCCTGGATCATGGTCTGTTGATCGGCAGTCAGAGTATCCCACCACATCTTGCTTGTAAGAACCGCATAGTCTAATCTTCCATGCTCAGATAGAGTCAAATATTTTTGCACTTCCACGTATTTCTGCGTGTCAATATTGTTCATCATATTTTCCTGACCATCGACGGTTCCTTGCTGTAGTGCCGTATAAACTTCAGAGAAAGGAATCGTGACCCCTGATGCGTTTAGATATTTAAACTGGGCTTCGAGGACCTTACCAGCCTGAATTCTAAATTTGAGTCCTTTGAAATCTTCAGGTGTTATGAGTGGTCGCTTATTATTCGTGAAGCTTTTCGCTCCCCCACCCCATACCCCTAGTGATTTAAAGCCATTGGGTTCGATCTTTGCAAACATTTTCTCTCCCATTTCACTGTCCCAAAACTTATAGAAGGCCTCTTCACTCTTAAACAAGAAAGGCATATCAACAATTTGGAAGGAAGGATTAAATTTCACGAGCTTTGTCATGGATGGATTTATAATTTGAACGTTTCCAGCCAAGAGCTGCTCTTGCTCCTCGTTATCCCCGTACAATTGGGAGGATGGAAAGACTTCCACTTTGATCTTTCCCCCGGACTTCGCCTCTAAGACCTCTTTAAATTTATCTGCACCTTGGCCTTTTGGACTATCAGGGGTTCCCACGTGAGAAAACTTCACAATAAGAGGGGCTTCAGAGCCACCTCCACCACTAGAGGCTGGACTACTGGCTGGAGCAGGGGCTGGAGATGAACTATTATTCGAGGATCCCGTTTCCTGTGATCCCCCACCACAAGCTGAGAGTGAAAAAGCTAGAATAGCTGCTGATACGGTAGCTACTACTTTTTTATAAACTACTTTACTCACGTTTAATCCCCCCTGTTATTAATCTTAATTAGATATGCCTAACTTTTCATACACCTTACCTAAGTTGCCTTCTGCTTGGGTTCTCACTTCTTGATAGAGATTGCCACCGTGTGAATCTACGGATACGAGCAAAGGGCCAAAGTCCTTCACGCGAAGCTTCCAGATCGCTTCAGGCATCAAGTCTTCCCACCAAACCTCTTCAATCTCTTCAATTTGAGTGGTTTCTAATGCTGCCGCTCCCCCAACGATGGAAAAGTAGACTCCGCCTACCTCAACACAAGCATTCGCCCCGTCCTCTAGCATCCCCCCTTTACCTGTTATCGCTTTCACTCCAAATCTCTCAAACAACCCGCGAACGAATCGATCCATTCGTGTACTTGTTGTGGTACCAATACAGACCTTTTCATATCGTCCATCCTCCAGCTTCTTCACTCCAGGAGCCGTATGCAAAGTTACCGCTCCTTTTAGCTGTTGAACTAGGTCCTCAGGAGGATCAACCTTGTGATCAAAAATACGAATTAAGTTCGCATCTCGAATCCCAAAAATATGTCCGTTCACGGTTACTTTATCGCCAACTCGTAGCTGCTTTAGAAACTCATCTGTCATGGGTGTTTGCAGGTAATAGTGTGCCACTCGTCTTTCCTCCCTCTAGTAACTAATCACAGGCTTTTGATTCTCTTCAAACGTACCGCGTGCTCTTCGTGCCGGCCAGCACATCATATTGACCGCGACGGGGTTCATCGTAATATGCGTATCCGCCGACTCAATATGGACAGCTAATGCCGTTGACTCTCCACCAAGTCCATTCGGTCCAATACCAGTTAAGTTAATCGCTTCAAGGAGTTCTTGCTCGAGGGCGGCAATTAAAGGATCGGGGTTCGGTTTGCCGATTTCTCGAGCTGCTGCTTTTTTCGCCAAGGCCGTACAAAGATCTGCCGTACCTCCTATCCCCACTCCAACTAGTGTTGGAGGACAGGGGTTAGCTCCTGAACCAACGACGCATTCGATAATAAATTTCTTTACACCGTCTAATCCTTGAGCTGGGTAGAGCATCTTAAGATAACTCATATTTTCCGAGCCTGAACCCTTAGGAAGCGCTAGAATCTCTACCTTTGATCCTTCTACAAACTCCCAGTGCAAAACAGGAACCTTTTTCCCAACCGCTGTGCCTGTATTCTTACGAGTGATCGTGTCACATACACTTGATCTTAACGGATGTTCAAGAGTGGCGCGCTTCGTCCCTTCCCGAATCGCATCTTCTAATCGCAGACCGTCAAATCGGACATTCCGTCCTATCTTGACGAAATAGACAGGAAGACCGGTATCCTGACAAATCAGGAGGTTCTCCTGGTCTGCGACATCAATGTTTTGCAGGATCGTACTAAGAATCTGCTTTCCTGTTTCATAAGTTTCTTTATCATAGGCCTTCTGTACAGCTGCCCGAATATCGGGTGGCAAGTCCTTAAGTGAGCGAATGTACAATTCTTTACATGTTTCTTCAATATCCAAGTAATCTTGTTCTTTTAACTGCCATCCGGTTTCTATCAGTTTGCTCATGTGTCTAAAAGCCCCCTCAGCATTCAATTTTTTCAGCTCTCTTAACCCATCGTCATGATCTTAATTAAGGCTGCCCCTCCCCAAAGAGAGAAGATAACTCCAATAATGGCTAAGCCCGCCGTCCAACGCTTGATCGTTGCTTCATTACTGGTGTAGTCTAATACAATATTACGAACTCCATTTAGGCCGTGAAACAAAGCGAGTACAAGCAAGCTAAAATCTAGGGCGATATAGCCAATAGTACGCAACCTTGCAACTAGATCATTGTAGTCTGGAGGTACTGCCGGGTTAGAGTAGTGTAGGTTCCACATATGAATTGCAATTAGAAAAACAAGAGCTACCCCACTGACCCTCTGAAAAAACCAGGTGATCACGTTCTTTTTCCCGCCGCGTTTAAGTGCTGCTACCGTCACTTTTATACCCCCCTCCTACAGAAATGCTCTTGATATTAACCAGAGAAATAGAATACTTGATAAAACAAACATGATATTGAACAATACTTTTTGCTTGGTGATGAAATAGCCCATATCGATGAGGACAAGGCGTATTCCGTTCAACGCATGAAGGATAACGGCGGCAAGAACGAATAAGTCAAAGACGACGAAGATCGGTGTATGAAATAAAATTTCAAAGGTCCGCTTGAAGGCTTCTTCTCCTAAGAACATCGCTGTGCCCATCGTAGCAATATGTGCCATTAAGTATAATAGTAGTCCAACTCCTGTAATACGGTGGAGAACCCAGGCTTTCATCCCAACGGAATGACGTCTTAGCACATCGACCTTATGGACTGAAACATCGACAGCCTGTAATCGATGATCCTTAGGTACCCTTAGATCTGATCCTGCCATTTTTATTTCCCCCCTTCTAACTCGCTTCGACTTTAATTCTTGCCGTTTGTCCTAGTAGTTCTTCCGGCAGCATATGAGTAAACTGAACTTCCTCAATTTTCATAGCTGGTTTCGCACCATTCTGTGTCATATAGATGTTTTTGTACCAATTTTCGTTATCGGTGATCGCATAGTCTGAACGGTAATGAGATCCGCGACTTTCATTTCTTGTATAAGCAGCTAGGGCAATCATCCGGCCAATTTCTACCATGTTCTTCACATTAAGAACCTCGTGCCAGGCCAGATTATAAGCTTTCCCTCCACTCACCTTACAGTGACTTACCCTCTCGGCCATTTCCTCTAATCGGTCAATCGCAATCTTCAGGTCTTGACCATTTCGTACCAAGCCTACCTTCTCCCACATCAACTTTCCAAGCTCTTTTCTCAGGTCAAAAGGATTTTCTCCTGTCTCATTATTAAATGGTTGTAGAATTTCTTGGACAAATCGATTGACTTGACTTTCTGAAACCTTCTGTCGCTTAATCTGAGTCACATATTCAGCAGCAGCATCACCAGCCCGAGCTCCAAATACAGTAGAATCTGCTACCCCGTTCCCGCCTAAGCGATTCGCACCGTGAATACCGCCCGCGTCCTCTCCTGACACAAACAATCCTGGTATCCCGCTGAAACAATCTTTATTAATCCTTACTCCACCCATATGGAAGTGACCGGTTGGAGACACCTCAACAGGCTCCACACTCAAGTCCTTACCTACGTCCTTGCATCGGTCCACCATTCCTGGGAACATTCTAAGTACATTCTTCCGGCCTAGATGCGCAACCGAGATCAGTACACCATCCAGCCTTGTGCCTCTTCCCGCCATGATTTCCATATAAGCGGCACGAGCCACGCGATCTCGGGTGGATCGCTCCATTCGCTCGGGATCATAATTGGCCATGAAACGTTCACCTAATGAGTTATAAAGATGGCCGCCCGCCCCTCTTAAGCCTTCTTCTAGGACGCCCCCATTCATTCGAGAATTCTCTGCTAACAGGCCTGTTGGATGGAATTGCATCATCTCCATATCGACAAACTCTGCCCCAGCACGATAAGCAATAGCCATGCCATCAGCGGCCTTCTCTAAGGATGGGGCAGCAATCTTATACATGCTCGCCCCGCCGCCTGTTCCGACAATAACCGCAAGCGCTTCTACCACAATAAACTGACCAGTTCTCAGATTCAGCATCAAACATCCTGCGATCGCTTGATTATCATCGTTATAAAGCAGTTCGACCGCACGCACTTCATCCCACGCGATAACGCCTTCTTTTGCGTAGAGCTGATCCCTCAGCCTGTTTATAATTTCAATTCCTGTTAAATCTCCTCTATGTACGGTACGATCAAAGGATTGACCCGCGAACGCCTTCTGGTGAACAGTTCCATCCGGGTTCCGATCAAAAAAACAACCCATTCTTGTCTCAAGCTCTAGAATCCGCTTGGGAGCGTCACTAACTAATGTCCAGGCTAGCTCCTGGTTATTGATCATACCTCCCCCTTTTAAAGTGTCTTTAAAATGAAGCTCTACCGAGTCGTTAGGGTGAAGCACCACGTTATATCCACCCTGTACCATCCGAGTACATCCGCTCTTCCCGACGAGACCCTTAGCTGCGACAATGATCTTGAGCTTAGGATTCAAATCATAAGCATGATGTGCAGCGAACAACCCAGCTCCTCCACTCCCAAGAATGAGGATGTCGCATTGAACTCTCTCCATTTATTTACTTCCTCCTTTCAAGGCACCTGCAACAGCCTTGGTCTTGATCTTCTGAATAGACCAAGTCGGTACAAGATTCTTCGGACAAACTTCCATACAATTAAATAACGTATGGCAGCGAAGGGCACCATCTTCACCCGCAGCGACCTCCATACGGGACTCCGTTGCTGCATCACGCTCATCCGCAACCAAGGTATAAGCTCGATTCAGAGCCGCTGGTCCAATATAATTATCGTCGAGGGAAACTAAGGTGCACGCACTATAACAGCATCCACAAGTAATGCAATCTAGGCTTTGATCGATGATCCCACGGCGACTTGGGTCTTGAGGGATCTGGGCAAAGTCTTTCGATGCTTCCGCGTTCGGAACGAAATAAGGTTTGATTTTTTCCCATTGCTTAAAAAAAGGATCCATATTCACGGCAAGGTCTTTGACTATCGGAAGATTTCTGAGAGGGCGAACCGTAATCTCGCGTCCAAGTTTTTCGATCTTGGTTCTACAGGCTAGTCCCTCTTTATCATTCATGACCATGCCACAGGAACCACACATCCCCACTCGACAGGAACAACGGAAGGAAACTGTCGGATCTTGTTCAGACAAGATAATAAATAAGGCATCGAGCACGGTCATGTTATCCTTGGCATCGACAACAAAAGTATCATAACGAGCTTTCTCGTCATTCTCTGGCTCATAGCGTAGCACGTGAAGCTTAACTTCTCCTTCCATCTCATGCACCCCCATGTTTTCTGTGGTTTAGCCTTCCAACCAATTTTGTTAAACCTATTAAAACATCATTATACTTAATTTTCAATAATTTTTAATTATTTAGATTTATGTGAGTTATTAATAAGTGGCATTAAAATTTCTGATAAATAGAGGATTTAGGGTGGAGTCTATTCATTCTATAAATAGAGGTAAGGGTCTTCCCCTTACCTCCACCATAATCTTAAGCACTGCGATAAAGCTTTGTTAATGAGAACTCACGGTGACCCAGAGCTTCCGCTGCCGTCACACGCCCGTTAATCGTACGGATCAACATCTCCATTAACAAATCACCGGCTTGCTGCAGGTTGATTTCTCTTCGTAAGAGCCCAGATACATCGACATCGACATGCTCAGACATCGTAGCCACTGTAATTGGGTTAGCACTAATCTTAATAACCGGCTCAATCGGATGACCCACGATATTTCCTTGTCCTGTTGGGAAGAAGTGAACCACGGCACCGCCTGCAGCCATCAAAGTGATACATTCCGCCGCTGCGGATGAGGTATCCATGAAATTCAATCCCTTGACCGTTGGAGCCTCCGCTGGTCCTAGAGCATCAACAATAGGCATTGTACCTGTTTTCTCAATGTTTCCTAACGCCTTCTCTTCAATCGTTGTCAATCCACCGCGAACATTCCCTTCCGTAGGCTGACTGCCTAGGAGATCTACACCCTTTGACTCGATTTCCCGTATGTAGTCGTTATACATGTTCTGGAATTTATCGCCAACGGCAGGAGTTGCGCAACGAGCTGCGATAAGATGCTCACCGCCTGTGAGTTCCGATGTTTCCCCAAACAATACGGTACCTTGTGCAGCCACTAAACGATCAACCACATTTCCTACCGTTGGACATGAACCTAATCCTGTCGTTGTATCGGATTCTCCGCACTTAATGCTGACCATAATCTCAGATAAACTAACTGGTACACGCTGTTGCTCAGACGCCTTCTGTAAGAATTCCTTTGCTACGCGAGAAGCCTTTTCAATCGTGGCGAAGTCCCCATGACGCTCAATGGAAAATCCTGCTACTGGCTTTCCGCTCTTTGCGATTCCATCCACAATTTTCTGCGTCCAAATCGGTTCAATCCCGATGACCACGACGGCCGCAACATTTGGATTTACACAGTTTCCAATAATGGTTCTAAAATGCAGCTCTAAGTCCAGACCGTACTGTAAGCGCCCATAGGCGTGAGGAATAGCTAGTGTCCCAGGGACCACTTTAGCAACGGCTTCAGCAGCTGCATTTGAGATATCATCTACAGGCATAATTACGACATGATTGCGAATTCCTACTCTTCCATTTTCACGTCTATATCCAAAAATCGCTGTCATCATATCCACCTCTTATCGTATTTTTAAATAAAACTTTTAAGTGCTGTTAAGAATCTACTTTTGATAGTCCCATCTAGCTGTTTTCAGATTATGAGTGTGAACATAATCTCCTGGTTTAACATCCTCTGTCGTTACGCCAATTTGAACTCGGTATTCAATGACCTTGTCCCCCTGCTTTAGATCTGATAACGCAATCTTATGACCGAGTGGGATAAAGGCGTTGGCATTTACGAATACAGAAAAGTCATTTTCCATGATTACCCCTTCAACTTTCTCACCAGGCTGGATGTCCTCTACTGCTACACCTACATGATCTCCTACATGGTGAACTAAAAATTTGTGTGCCATCATTACTCCTCCTTTATATTATTTTTTAATATGTTGGTTGGAGGACTCAAGGTTAAGTGACCCAACCACTTGGTCCTAAACATATTAAAACAGATGTCTTTTTAATATTCAATACTTTTAAACTATTTGCACTTATTATAATTTTAAATAATTGTATTTTGTTATTTCAATAATTCCTTTCCTCCTTCCTATGGTATTGTTGTTTATAAACACCATCCTAAGGAGGCGAGAATGATGTCTTTGCCAAAGCTTGAACAGATCAAGTCAACTATAGAAGAAAAGCCCAAAATAGAACAAATGAAGATAAATACCAGAGTGGGTCTATTAAAAGGAGTGATCCTGACCTTAATCCTTGCCATGGTGGCAGGAAGCATTGCACGACTCCCTTTCTTTTCTATTATGGGAATCATGATTATCTCGATTCTCTTAGGCATGAGCTGGAAAGCGCTCATGGATGTCCCTGCGAATAGCAACGTAGGAATCACTTTTAGCAGCAAAATCTTATTAAGAGCTGGAATCATCCTTATGGGTCTGCGTCTAAACTTTTCACAGATTGTGGAGGCTGGTTTCTCTATCGTGCTGGTCGATGTTCTGGTCATTGCTTTTACATTAACCGTAATGATTGCTATAGGGCATGCATTAAAGGTAGATAAGTATCTGACTGCGCTGATTGCGGTAGGTACGGCTGTCTGTGGAGCGGCGGCTATCGTTGCCGTTGCCCCCCTCATCCATGCCAAAAAAGAATTTACAGCTGTGTCCGTCGCATGCATTGCTATCCTGGGGACGATTGGAACAATTTTTTACACATTTCTTTTCCCTTACTTAGGGTTAGATTCCTATCAATATGGCGTGTTAGTTGGGGCAACGTTACATGAGTTGGCGCATGTTATTGCGGCAGCCATTCCTGGCGGAGATACAAGCGGGGAAATCGCCATTCTGGTCAAGTTAGGAAGAGTAGCCTTACTCATTCCAGTAGCTATGATTCTCGGTTACTTCTACACGAAGAAGGAGAGGACGACGAAGGAAAGCATGGGAATTAAGGATTTGCCTATTCCATGGTTTATCTTTGGATTCTTAGCGATGTGTCTCGTGAATACCGTAGGCATCTTATCCACAACGGTTACTCAATTTCTTATTGCTTCGAGCGTGTTCTTATTATCCATGGCCATGGCAGGCCTCGGGCTCAGTATTAATTTTTCCGACTTTAAAAAGGTAGGTTTTAGAGCCATTCTGGTTGGAATTATTGGCTTTATTTTATTAACAGCCATCAGTCCCCTTCTACTTAAACTGGTCTAAAAGGAGGTACTCATGAACTTTGAACATCTTAAGGTGTTTTACGTTGCCGCTACGAAAAAGAACTTTTCGGAGACAGCCAAGACCCTTCATCTCTCACAACCTACCGTGAGTCTACAAATCCAACAACTGGAGTCCCTTCTGAATGTCAAGTTGTTCGAAAGAACGACAAAAAACATCAAGCTCACAGATTCAGGACAGCTTCTGTACCTTTACGCAGGAAAAATAATCAATTTAGTCAATCAAACTAAAAAAGAACTGGATCTTCTTTCTAGTTCGATTCATGGAAACCTCAGTATTGGGGCTAGCTTGACGATTGGGGAATACTTACTTCCCTATATCATCGGGAAGTATCAGAAGGAATATCCAAAAGTACATCTATCCATGAACATTTACAACTCCTCCCAGATCATTCAACAATTGAAAAACGAACAGATTGATTTAGGCTTTATTGAATCTACGATAACGGATCCCGAATTGGTCTACCTCCCCTTTTCGGAGGATCAGCTCATTCTGATCTCTTCCGCGAAGGATCCACACCCGATGGTAAAAGACCGGGAGAGTATTCTCCCTTCCGAGTTATTCTCCTTGCCCTTAATCGTAAGAGAGCATGGCTCGGGTACGAGACAAGTCATGGAAGAAAGTCTATTAAAGCACAACCTGGATCCATCGAAGCTAAACATCATTTTGGAGCTTGGGAGCACGGAGTCTATTAAAGCTACTGTTGAATCAGGAATGGGCCTTTCTATTATCTCTGAATCCGCAATTCAAAAAGAATTAAGGCTAGGTACCTTGAGGACCATTCGTATCCAGGGAATTTCATTACTCCGAAATTTTTCTGCCATCTTTGTAAAAAACAAACTCTACTCTGTACCTGCAGATTCATTCCTGGAATTTATATTAAAGCAATACAATGCTACATCTACCGAAACGATTCCACTTAAGAGAGAAGTGACATGACGGTTGGACCCGTAGGAGTTGGTGGGCTTCATTTTGACATAAAAGAGGATGTCCTTGTCGGACACCCTCTTTTTCCTTTCCATTTTTTCACTCAAAGGACATATGTCCTATCTCATATCCTTCGCTATATCTTTTAATATAAGGGAACGTTAAACTGATATTCAGGAGAGATACGAATGAAAGGGAGCTTTTTTGCTTTTATGGCCGGAGGTTTCATTACGCTTCAGGGGGTCGCTAACTCTAGGATTAGTCAAGATATCGGCACTTGGCAGACCGCAACAATTACTCAATTAACGGGATTCTTTGCGGCCTTGCTTATTTTATTGGTCGTTAAAGATAAAAAGTGGCAAAGGTTGAAGCAAGTAAAACCGTTGTATTTAAGCAGCGGGACCTTAGCCGCTGTCATTATTTTTAGTAATGTTACCGCTATCCAACATATTGGCGTGACGTTGACGATAGCCGCTGTGCTAATTGCCCAATTAACACTGACTTGCTTCATAGATGTTAAAGGCTGGTTCGGTGTTGTCAGACAAGAAATGCAGATGCCTCAGTATCTAGGCATCTTAATGATGATTATAGGTGTTTTAGTGCTTAAGTTTTAACCTTTAAAGTTGGAGGGAAACGAAAAAATGAAAGAAGTAATGGAACGGGAACTTCTACATGATTATTTGCAGACTTATCAACTTGGGCTCATCTTCCAAGAACCCTTAATTTCTCACTTGTCTTTATATAGCTTTGAAACTGGGGAATTGATCTGTTCTCAAGGAGAGATCTCTGAATATCTCTATGTACTGGTAAAGGGAAAGATTAAAGTCTATAACACTTCGACGGAAGGCAAAACTCTTATTATTTCGTTTAAGACACCGCTTGAAGTCATTGGTGAAATCGAATACCTTCGTAATATTGAATTTATCAATACGGTTCAGGCCGTCACGCCAGTTTATATGATCGCAGTTCATCATCGTTGGTTAAATCAATATGGGAAAGACCATGCGCCTTTGTTGCAATTTTTATTGGACATTATCACTGAAAAGTTCTGCCAAAAGTCTAATTCGTTCAGCTTGAACTTGATGTATCCGGTAGAAGTACGATTAGCCAGCTATTTACTCGCCATTTCTTCAGATGGATCGTTTGCCCTAAGCGTGGTCGACACAGCGAACCAAATTGGAACCAGTTACCGTCATCTAAACAGAGTTCTTCAGCGCTTTTCCACGGAGGGTCTCATAGAGCGTAAAAAGGGAGGCCTCCTCATTAAGGACCGAGAAGGATTAAGTCAAATAGCAAGCCATAATATCTATGAATAAGAAAATGGGAGAGAACAATCATGATAATAGGACTAATACTAGCCCTCGTAGCAGGCGGGCTCGTCAGTTTACAAACGATATTTAACAGTAAGGTCAATGAGCATGCCGGTTCCTGGTCCACTACAACCTTAGTATTAGGGATGGGGTTCCTCGCTTCGCTGACGATAGGGTTTATCTTTGAAGGGACTCATTTATTTAATTTTCAAAACATGAAGGTCATGTACTGGTTCAGCGGATTGATCGGAGTAGGTGTCGTGGTCTGCATGGTACAAGGAATCAAACGACTGGGCCCCACTTTTGCTGTCTCCATCGTCATGACCTCTCAGCTTGGATTCGCTTTATTATGGGACTCCCTGGGCTGGTTAGGTCTAGAAAAGGTTCCTTTTACCTTTAAACAATTATTCGGTGTATTTATCATCATTGGCGGCATTGTGTTATTTAAGTTTGGTCAGGGTAGGGTCCAGACTCAGCAGACATCCACATCTAAGATGACGGCATAGTCCGGAAATAACTTCAGCTTCGTGAACTCGGGGAATTTGGTTGATCCAAGCTCCCCTTTTTCATGCTATTTCATCTAGTCTAGGATTTTGAACTATGGACTCGTTAATTCCAGCACATTCCCTTTTTCATCCTCAAATATGATATAGTCTTTATCCGGGTGATTGACAAATCGAACAAGAACTGTTTCACTTCCCTTTTCCCAACGATCGATGACCCAGTTCACGTTCTCATTACTCCCTGTGGTATCGCCTATCTTCTTCCAATCTTCCTTAGGCAGTTCCGTTTCATAATACAATCTAGCTTCCTCTATCAAGTCGTTATCAAGAACGTAGGAGGCCTTACCACTCACTACCTCCATCTTTGTAAAAACAGGAAGGTCAATTGACCCAGGACTAATATCGGTTTCAGCACTACATCCCACCATCATAACAGCCATGCTTATGAACATTAGAAACTTCATCATCATTCATCTCCACCCTTCTCTAATATTTATCTACCGTTGCACCAAGAACAGCCGCCTTGATATAGGGCTTATCCACTAAGGATTTGAATTGTTCTTTACTACCCGTGACCACAACACCGATAATTCTTCCTTCATCTTCTTGGCTTTTCCATGACTGATATAGTCTTTCCGCTTGACTCTTATAATGAGTTTTAGCATAGGCCATGTAATCTACTAGATCCTTCTCAAAGGATTCTTCGGTGTTAGGCGAAGTTCGACTCTCCGGATCTCTGTAAGCATGAAACCCGTATACACTTCTAGCCGTCTGTGGCCGCGGATCTTCTATCTTTTGGGCTTCCTCTATCGTTAAATCATTGACTTGGAACCAAACGGCGTTAACTTGAGAAGGAAGCATCGATTTTACTTCATCTAACCGATAACCGCGATCAAGTGACAGGGCCATCTCGATATACTGATTCTCTTGCAACTGGTCCAATTGAGGTAAATCGTTAATATACTTTTTATACTCTATCATGGGATTGTAAAACTGCATTTCATATTCTCCGTTATGAGCATTAGAGAAACGATCGACTTGATAATCCGTAGTCAATTCTTCTATGTACTGAAGGTCAGAATGGCCTCCGATGAGTAAACTCGGGTCTCCCATGATTTCAAATTCATAAATCTTCTCCCCCCACGGCACACTGCGGTGTTCCACGAATTTATAGGTAGTTAATCGCATCGTACCTTGACCTAAACCATATTGAAACTGAGCGTTGGTCAAATGTAGATTCGCTCCAGCAAATTTGTGGAGTCCTTCGATTTCTGAGTAAATCTTCCAACCTTTATTATTTAATAGGGTCTGATTGGAGATAAAAACTCCCCCTATCAATAGGAGGGATGCAGCAGTAGAAATCAGGATATTTCGTATGACAGATTTGCGTTTCGCTTGTTTAAAAACATGTTGAACATCCCCCGCTTGGAACGGATTTTCTAAACTTTCTGGATGCGTTGGATCTTTTTTCATATATCATGACCTCCCACTATAGTGTTTTAAAAATTGTTTTTTTGCCCTTGCTAAATATGTTTTCACCTGCTCCACCTTCATGTCGAAAGATTGAGCAATCTCCTTATAAGACATGTCCATCTCATAAC